>CAYMTF010000035.1:0-258 GCA_964393295.1 uncultured Methanosarcinales archaeon
TTTATAACCGGTCCATTTTCTTTTTTATCATTAAAGGATGTTGGGGTAAGGTCTATTTGGCCAAATATTCAAACAACTGTGGCAGAATTAAACGTTCAAGCATTATCTAATGTAATTAATACTTTGGGTGGAAGATTAGTTTTCTTTTTAGCATTAGTAGGGATATTTTTCACTATATTTATTAAAGACAAACATGGTAGGAATGATATAAAAATATTTGTGATTTTAACGATATGGTTTGCAGCTTCATTATATGCA
>CAYMTF010000035.1:268-957 GCA_964393295.1 uncultured Methanosarcinales archaeon
TTCGACCGACCTATTCTAAGGGCATCGACACGAATATGCAACAACTAAAGGGGTACGTTTTATTTTACAAGCAACACCTGTGTTTGCGATATCTTTTGGAGCATTTTTAGGAATATCTTGGGCCTATGCTAGTAAATGGTTACATAAAAATATTAACCTTAGCAAAAATATATCTAAAATTACTATGTTTATCCTATTAGCTTTATTTCTTATTCAACCGATTCAAGCTGGTTATGATCAAGCTTATGGATCAGTCCCATCAATGAACGATGGTTGGTATGATACACTTAGTAAAATTAATAATGAAGCCCCTCAAGAAGCAGTAATAACTAGTTGGTGGGATTTTGGTTATTGGTTTATGGCTGTTGGTAATAGGCCGGCAACTTTTGATGGGGCTGCTCAAGTCGGTTATGACGCTTATTGGGTTGGGAAATCTTTAATTACCGCTGATGAAAAATTAACTGTTGGATTAGTTAAAATGGTGAATTGTGGCCAAGATAGTGGTTTCAACGAATTAAATAAAGTTATTAAAAATCATGCAAAATCAATTGATGTATTAGAAGAAATAATTGTTGAAGATAAAGATTCTGCAATAGCAATACTGTCTGACAATGGATTGTCTTCTTTAGAAATCGCTTCAGTAATTAAATATACTCATTGTGATGCTCCAGTGGATTATTATATCACCT
>CAYMTF010000035.1:967-6827 GCA_964393295.1 uncultured Methanosarcinales archaeon
ACACGGGAACAATGGATTTTCAATATGATATGGTTGGTAAAGCTGGTGTTTGGGGTCATTTCGGTTCATGGGATTTCAATAAAGCGATGATGTATCAAGCAATTAGTGGTCTTGAGAGGTCTGAAGCAGTCTCTTTTTTAGTTAATGATTTTGGATTAAGTGAAGAAGATGCAGACCAGTATTATTACGAGATTAAAACTACTGATGCAGATAAGTGGATCTCTCCATGGCCAGGTTATCATTCTGGATTAAATTCTTGTAGTAAAACTGACAATAATTTAGATTGTGAGATCAGTTCAAGACAAGGAACAATGAAGTTCAAAGTAGATTTATGTTCAATGAATGTAACTATTGATACCGGTTCAAGCGAAAATATTGTTAGTCCTGATTCAGTTGTTTATGCAACTAATGAAGGAGTTAAAGAAAAGAATTTTGATAACAGTGGTCAAAAAACAGGTGTATCTTTAATTTTAGTCCCTAATGGGGATGGGTTTAAAGCAATGTTGTCAGATCCATTGCATGCAGATAGTGTATTCACTAAATTATTTTTCTTTGATGGCCATGGTTTAGAATGTTTTGAAAAGTTTGATGATGTTACACAGTTTACTGGCGGAAGGATTATTACTTGGATAATTGATTATCAATGTAATAATGAAAACCAAGTTTATTTTGTCTCAGAGGATGAAGTTAAAGGATCCCATATCTTAATTGGATTAGATAATCGAACTGAAGAAGAAGCTCTTAAAATCGCTGAGGATATTTTAGAGGATTTAAGTCCAGATAATTTTGCTGAAAAAGCTGAAGAGTACTCAGAAGGTCCAAGTGCATCGCGTGGTGGTGACCTTGGATGGTTTGGAAAAGGGATGATGGTCCCTGCTTTTGAAGAAGTTGCTTTTTCTTTGAAGGTCGGTGAGATCTCAAAACCAGTTTTAACTCAGTTTGGATATCATTTAATTTTTGTCGAAGATATTAGGGTAGAGTAATTTAATTGTTATTTTCTGCTTTATTTTTTGTTTGATCAACGATTCTTATTTCACAACCTTTTTAAGCTATTTTTTTGATTTTTTTAGTATGAATAACGTTTGGATAGTTATACCTGCATTAAATGAATCAAAATATATTAAATCAGTGATTGAAAATGTTAAATTACATTGTAAAAATATAATTATTGTTGATGATGGGAGTGTAGATAATACTTCTGAGATTTGTAAATCATTGGGTGTTAATGTAATCAGACATAATTCTAATAAAGGTAAGGGGGTTGCCCTTATGACAGGGTGTGAGTATGCCCTCTCTCAAGGTGCTAATAAGATTGTTGTAATGGATTCGGATGGTCAACACGACCCAAAAGAGATTATTAATATTGTTGATAAATTAAATTATTTTAATATTGTTTTTACTTATAGAAAAAGATCAAAGAAGATGCCAATACGTTTTAAGTTTGGAAATTGGTTTTTGAGTAATGTTTGTAAAATATTATTTAAAGTTAAGTTAATTGATACTCAATGTGGTTATAGAGGGTTTAGAAGTAATGTTTATGGCAAATTAAAATGGAGTTCTACAGGGTATGTTGTTGAATCAGAAATGATTAAGAATGTTGGAAAAAATAATCTCTCTTATTGCGAAGTTCCAATTGAAACAATTTATTTTGATAATAATAAAGGAACTACTGTTTTTGATGGGATAAGAATATTTTGTGGTATGATTAAATTGAGGTTTAATTTATGAGAGTTCTTATAATCTCACCTAATTTTTTAGAACCAACTGCATGGATGGTTTCTGCTTATAAAACTGCTAAGTTATTAAATAAATTTGGTCATAATGTAACAGTGATAACTTCAAAAACTAAGGGGAGTAAAACTTTTGAAGAAATTGACAGGATAAAGGTAAGTCGGTTCCCTTGTTTTTTTATCTCAGATCCTTTTAATTATACGATCATCCCTTTTTTTTCGTTTTATCTTTTAGGGAGATTATTTAAAGAAAAACCAGAGATTATTATTGTGAGTAAATATATGTTTTATACCTCCTTCTCAGTATTTTTGTTAAGGTTATTTGGAAAAAAAGTTATTTTACAAACAGATACTTTTCCAGGAATAAATTGGTCCTCTAGAGATAAATTCCTTAATTTATTGATGTGGCTATATTCTAATTCAGTTGGAAGATTGATACTCAGATTATCTAATAAAGTAGTAATATTGCATGAAGGATTAATTAATGCTTCAAAAAGATTAGGATTGAATTATGAAGTAATTCATAATGGGGTAGATTTCGATAAATATCAATTAGGTTCTGTTCCAAGTGATTTGTTAAAGTTTAAAGGGAACAATTTATTATTGTCTTATGTAGGGAGGTTAGATCAGATCAAGGGATTTGATTTATTGTTAGATTCATTAAGTGACTTAGATTCAAGTAATTTAAAAATTTTATTTGTATGTGGGGATAAAAATAATTCTCAACGGGCTGTTCTTCAAAAAAAATATCCAGCTGTCAAATTTATAGGTTTTAGGGATGATATCCCTGAGATTATGAATTTAACAGATATCTATGTTATCCCTTCATTTTCAGAAGGTTTACCAAATACTTTAATGGAAGCGATGGCGTCTGGATGTGCATGTGTTGCATCTGATGTTGGGGGGATTAAATTTTTAATTCAGCATAATGAAACTGGTTTGTTATTTCGTAAAGGAGATAAAAAGGGATTAATAGATAATATTAATCAGTTGGTAACAGATAATAACCTTAGGGCCAATTTAGGTAATAATGCTAAAGAGAAGATTAGGGTTGATTTTAATTTAAATAATTTAATTAAGAATTGGAATAATTTGTTCAAGGAGATAAGATGAGGATATTGTATTTTATTACTGGTCTCGGGAAAGGTGGAGCAGAAACACAGTTAATTAATTTGATTAAAGGTTTATCTAATAAAAAAGATTATGAAATTAATTTAATCTCATTATTTGGCGGTTTTTATGAGGCAGAACTAAAAAGATTAAATATTAATAATGAAATTTTAATCAAGAATAAATTTATAGATTTTTTCTTGTTATTTTTTAGGTTTAATTTTATTATAAAAAATTTTAAACCACACATTGTTCATAGTTTTTTATTTCATTCTAACTTAGTAACAAAGTTTTTTTTATTTTTTATTAAAAAAAATTTTAAATTAATTTGTAGTTATAGGTGTTCAATGGAAAAGTTTTTCTTAATTAAATTTTTAGAGAAATTCAATCAGAAGAGAGTAAATGTTTGTATCTCTAATTCTAAAAAAGTAAACTCTGAAGTAAAAAAGAGATTTAAATTTATTCCAAATTCTAACAAGGTATACATTAATAATGGTTTTATAGGTAAGGGGATAAATAAAGATGTTGTTAAATTTTTGAAGGGACATTATGTTGACAAAAAAGTGATATTAACTGTAGCACAATTTAGAAAACAGAAAGATTATAAGACTAACGTTTTAGTATGTAAGAGCTTATTGAAATTAAGAGATGATTTTGTATTCTTGTATTTGGGTGTTGGTAAAGAATTTTTAGGTATTAAAAAGATGGTTGACAAATTAAATTTAAATGATCATGTTTATTTTTTAGGCCAAAAAGATAATGTTCTTGATTTTCATTCCATCTCTGATGTTTTTTTTATGCCAACGTTATATGAATCACAAAGTAATTCCTTAATGGAAGCTATGTTTATGAAAGTTCCAATTGTAACAACTGATTTGTTGGAGAATCGAGAATTAGTTCAGAATGGTAATTTCTGTAAGGTTGGAGATGTAGATTGTATGGTAAAAAAGATTAATAATATATTAAATAATGGTTATTCTGATGAGTTCTTAGAGTCAAATAAAAGATTTATAGAAGAAGATTTATCTTTTAATCAAATGGTAAAGGATTATGATCTTATTTACAACAAATTAATCAACGGAGATTTGTAAAATGTGTGGCATAAACGGATTTAATTTTGAGGATAATTCTTTAATTAATTCAATGAATTATTCTTTAAAACATCGTGGCCCAGATGGAAAAGGTAGTTTTGTTGATAAAGGAATTAGTTTAGGTCAAACAAGATTATCTATACTTGATCTTTCTGATTCTGGGCATCAACCAATGTTTTATTCAAAAAAGAAGGGGTCCTGTTCAACTAAATTTAACCCTAACAATGTAAGTAATAGTAAGGTCTCAATAGTTTTCAATGGTGAGATCTATAACTATTTGGAACTTAGAGAAGATCTTTCTAATATTGGTTATGTATTTTCATCTGAAAGTGATACCGAAGTAATTTTAGCATCATATTTAGAATATGGTTTTGATTGTGTTAAAAATTTTAATGGGATGTGGTCTTTTTGTATCCATGATCAGCGTAAGAACATCTTATTTTGTTCAAGGGATAGGCTTGGTCAAAAACCGTTTTATTATTATCTTAGGAATAATAATTTTATTTTTTCTTCTGAATTGAAAGGGATTTTGGAACACAAAGGTTTAGGGATAAATTCATCTAAAAATATTAATATTAGTTCAATGAAATTATATTTCTCATTAGGATTTATCCCATCTCCATTTTCAATTTATAAAAACGTATCTAAATTGGAATCAAGTCACAATCTTGTTTTTGATTTAGATAAGAAATCAATTAAAAAAATTTGGAAATATTTTGAGATTGACAATATAGCATATTATAATGATAAAAAATCTTTAATTAATGAAGGGAAAAAATTAATTAAAGATTCAGTTAAATTAAGGATGAGATCTGATGTGCCAGTTGGGGCTTTTTTAAGTGGGGGGTTGGATAGTTCAACAGTTGTTGGTCAAATGAAAACTTTTATTGATTTGAATAAATTGCATACATTCTCAATAGGGTTTGAAGGTAAGTATGACGAATCAGATTATATTAAGATTGTAAAAGATTATTTTAAAACAAAACACCATCATAAATATTTTAAAAAGAAAGATTTTTTAAATATGGTTGATACCTATCCCTTAATTTATGATGAACCTTTTGGAGATTATTCTGGTTTTCCAACTAATTTCGTATCCAAAATGGCCAGGAAAGATGTGACTGTTTCATTAAGTGGGGATGGTGGTGATGAAATATTTGGAGGTTATACTACTCATGTAAATGGTTATAGGATGGAATTGATTAGAAAGGTTCCTTTGTTTATAAGGCAATTGATCTCTAAATTACCTGCTAAGAAAAACCTTAATACTCAAACTTCTTTTTATCTGTTAAAAGAAGCAATGAATTTATCACTAAAAAATAAAAATTGTTTTTATTCTGATTCTTTGATCAATGAGAGATATCTTCCAAAAGAATATATTGATTGGACACGTGAGACATTAGGTTATTGTTTAAAAAAGGGGAATAATAATCTAGGTGAAGCATTAAGGATTCATGATTTATTATATAATACCCTTAGCGATCATTTTTTAACTAAAGTCGATCGTGCATCAATGGCAAATTCATTAGAGGTAAGAAGTCCTTTTTTAGATTATAGGTTTATTAATTTTGCTCAGAAGATACCTTTAAAATGGAAAATAGGGATTTTTGGCACTAAATTGTTGTTGAGAGATATTATCTCTGCTTTAGTTCCAAAAAAGATTGTTAATAGGGGTAAATGGGGATTTACTCCTCCGTTAGATAAATGGATTTTGGATGATGAGTTTAAGGGTGAGTTAGATAAGTATTTAGGTTTGATTGAGGGTATTGATATTGAGCTCCATAATTTTTATAAAGAGATGGTAATGGTTGAAGAGAATAGGATGTATAATGTTTATAGGATTAGGTATTTTTATTTGGAAGATGGTTTGAAGAATGGATTGGAGATTAAATTATTTAAAGAAGTATGTTTCTAATAAATCAGTTCTTG
>CAYMTF010000036.1:0-6652 GCA_964393295.1 uncultured Methanosarcinales archaeon
TGGTGTTCATGGTAATTGGGGTGGTAAACCTAATTTTTTTGAAACGCCTATTGATTATATTGAAGTTTTACAAAAATATCAATTGGAAGGAATTATAGACCCAAATTTGATGTGGACTTCAAATATTTACATACCTCAAAAGATAATGTTTAATAATTTGGAAAAATTTGAAGATCTTCTTTTAGAAGGACAAAGGTTAAATAATGTTGAATATGTAACTTATAGTAATCTTGTAAAAATATGGTTTGATAACTATGGGGCACAACCATCTCAATTTTTGTTTGAAGAAATAGATAAATCTGATTATACTGTTTAAATTTTGTGTGTTATATATGATGGAATTTGCAAGGTTTGATTAAACTATTTAAGTAGGGAAACTCTGATTATTAATAAAAAGTATTTTAATTGTAAAATAAATTAACCAAGTTTTGATTACAAGTTTTATTCCAAAAGGTTTTGTTAAAAAACAAGTGTTTTTATTAGTGCAAACCAACTTTTACAATTTTGGATAAAAAAAGAGTCACTTATTTAATCAAAAAACCCAGCCTTTTTTGTGCAAATGTACCCAACTCCCCACTTTTTGATTTTGTGAGACTTTAAAGTCATCAAAACACACTCTAAAGTGCGCATAATGTATATTATGCGAACTTCTTGTTTAATTAATTCAATGAGCTAAAAAGGAACTAAACAGAGTCTAAAAGATTTGATCAAAACCAGTTATATTGAGTTTTAAATGTTTAAAGAGTTAATTGCTTTTTTCAGAACAAGATTTAATCAAAACAATCATTTTTGATCACAATCTCATTAATTAAAAGTTTCAATTAGTTCTAACAATTTAAGAAACCTGAAAAGTTTTAAAAATAATACCAAAACAATATATCTATGATCAATAAAAGTATCAAAAATGTTTTGATAGAAAAAAAAAATTATTTCAATAAAAATGATCCATTCAAATTTGTTCAAATTTCAAATTTTTTAGAGCAAGATTTTTTACAAGAATTAATCACACAAACTAATGAGATAAAATTTAATCTCTTAAATACAGACTTATACCAATTTTATCAATCAAACAATTTATCAGAATTAGACAAATTCCAAATTTTGTTTAAAAGATTAAAAAGTGAGGAATGGCTCATTTATTTCAGCCAAATAACTGGACACAAATTAAAAAATATTGATATGAGTGTCACAAAGTATCAAAAAACAAACTACTTATTACCTCATGATGATAGGTTAGAAGGAAGAAAAATTGCCTATATATTCTACTTAAATGACTTAAAATCAGATGAAGGCGGAGAATTACAACTTTTTGAAACAATAAACAATTCTCCAACCAAAATTGTTCAAAATATTATTCCCAAAAAAAACAATTTGTTAATATTTGAAGTGAGTAAAAAATCATTTCATAAAGTAAATGAAGTTATTAAAGAAATTGATAGATATGCAATCTCTGGGTGGTTTTATTAAAATGTTAGAAACAAATTATGATAAAACAATGCTGCAACAGGCGAGAAATTTTTTTATTACAAATAATCAGATTCATATGGCTAATTTTTTAACAGAGGATTCATATCTTGAACTTAAAAAAAATATAAGTCAGAAATCATTAAAAAAAGACTATAAAGCAGATGAAAAAAGTAGGAATATTGGTTCAATTGATTCAGAAATAGGAGATAAACTAATAATATTAATAGAAAAAATAATTAATGAAAAGATTAAAAAATTTTCTGCAAAAATAGGGTCATATGAACATAGAGATTATAAATTGTTAAAAGATGGACAAGAAAAAAGAAGTAATGAGATCTTTTTTTGTATTGATTTAACTTCAGAGTGGGATAATAAATTTGGAGGGGAAGATCATATATTTATCGACGAGAATGAATTGATATTTTCTGTTATTCCTAATAGTTTTTTAGTAATAAATAACATGAATAAACACTATGTTAAATATATCAATTGTTTGGCAAAAAATAAAAAAAGAGTAGTGATTTTTGGAGAATTTGTATTGAATAATTAAGACATATATTTAATAGTATAATTATTTTTTTTTGATTTATAAATATTTAATTTCTTTAAAATCCCCAGATTATCTAAACAAGCAACTTCTTCAAAAGATGGATTTATTTCACCATTCTCAGATTCCCATATTAAATCAGAAAGAGTGTCTAAACCAGCACCACCAGAGATATTAAATTCTATTTTATCTTTTTTGCTTTCAGTTTTGATATTATAACCAAGTTTTTTTGCTTTATGAAAAAGATTAATTGATTCGCTGTTCAAAGAAACAATATTATTTTCTTTTCCATGATAGATTAATTCTACAATCTCATTGTCAATGGCTATTCTATATGACACATTTGCATCACCATTTTTTTTAATACAATTGTATCCACTAACTAATAAAACATTTTCTTCATTGTTTAATTCTTCTAATAAATCTTCTAGGATATTAAGATAATTTCCACTAACTTTACAAACTTTAATAGATTCTTCTTTATTGAAACAAGTTAATAAATCAAATTTATAGGGTGAAAGTTTATTTTTAATTCTTTCAATACCTTTTTTTTCAATATCTTTGTATTTATTCATTTTTTTTAATTGAAACCATTTCTAATTAAATCTTCCTCTGGTATTGAATAAATCATTTCCTTTAGTTTGATAAAATTTTTATCATCAAAAAACCATCTGTCAAGATGATTTAAATAATTTGTAACATCTTCTAAATTTTGATCATTTATGGAGAAATATTTCAGTTGTATATAATCCATTAAAGCAGAATTAAAACTTTCTTCGCTGTAAAAAACAGTTTTTTCTTTCATTGTTTCAAAAATATTTTCTCCGGCTATACAAGAATTATTAAATAATAAATAATTTTCAATTGTTTTATTGTCAGAATCTGTTAAAAAGAATTTTGGTTCATTTAAATGTTTATACATATAGGCAATTTTTGTATTGTTTCTCAAAAGATCACTGTGTAATTCAGAATTATATGTTTTTTTGAATATAGGTGGAACATCCATACTATCCTCAAGTTTATCAATTGAGCAATAAACATATTTATTACTTCTTTTTAATAGATTTACTATCTCTCCTTTGATATTATTTTTAGTTGATTGTTTGTTTGATTGATTTGAAATATTTATTAAATAATCACAATAGTTGTTTATTACTTCCGATTTTATATGATCAAGATCAAAATTTTCTGGAAAAATTTCTTGAATTTCATCTACAAAAATTAAACTGTTATTAAGAAATTTTGAAATTCCATTTGGATTTTCATAACAGATCTCAATTATTCTTTCACCATCAAAATTTTGTATATGTCTTAATAATTGGTTAGCATTATACAAAGAATCATTCATTTCATAAACAATTTTTTCATATTCTTTTTCACAGTTATTGAAATATTTCTCATCAATAGCCACTATTTCTTTACATTCTTTTTGTGATAAAAAACTAAATGTTTGATTTCCAATGCTATAATTTTCCATTTTTTTCATCTTTTGAGTTATTTTTATAAAGTTTTTCTTTAATTTTTTAAATCCCTAGGAGTTCGTATAATATATGTGTGTAAAAGAGATATTTAAATAAAAAGAAATATTTCAAAGAGTTAATTATGTCTAAAAAAAATTGTTTGGATGAACTTGAAACTGAGTTAGTTTTGAGAGGTATGGCGGATAATACAAAAAAATTATATTTCAAATATAATGCTAGATTCTTAAAATTTGTTGATAAAAAACCAGAACAAGTAGAAAAAAAAGATTTAAAAAAATTTTTAGCCTCACTTGTTGGAAAAAAAGTAGCACCAAGAACAATAAACCTGGTTAGATCAGCATTAATATTTCATTTTAATGAAGTATTAGGAAAAGATTTTACAAACATTCAAATTCCAAAAGTTAATAGATCATTACCAATATTTCTTACAAAAGAAGAAGTTAACCAACTAATTCTTCACGCTGGTACTTCAAAAAGTCAATTAATCATCAAATTTTTGTATAGTAGCGGTTTAAGGGTTTCTGAGCTATGTAATCTTAAAATAGAAGACTTAACCTTAAATGAAAGTAAAGGGTTTGTAAGAGTGGGAAAAGGTGGTAAAGATAGATTATTTTTCATAGCCGAGATTCTCAAAGAAGAAATAAAAGGATATGTTGGATCTATTAAACAGGGATATCTATTCCCAAACACATATGGTGAAAGAATGACCGAAAGAAATGTCCAAAAAATAGTCTCTTTAGCCGGTAAAAAAGCAAATATTATGAAACAAGTGACCCCACATAAATTAAGACATTCATTTGCTACACATTTACATGATAAAGGTACTTCTATTCGTACAATACAAGAATTATTAGGACATGCTAACCTTCAAACAACAGAGATTTATACCCATGTCTCAGAACAAAAATTAAAAGATGTAAAAAATCCATTAGATGAATTAAAAGAATGAAGTTAATGATAAATTGACCAAATTTTCTTTAGCTTGTCTTTCTTTAAATTTAGTATCCAATTGAATAAACATTTGTTTGTTAAAAAAAGAACGAACAATAGGAATACCTTTGTGAATCAAAGAACTAATTGCTTCTTGAACAATCATAGATGATACCTTCGCATTATCAGAAATCTGTTGAAAATTCAAAGGTAATTCTTCAGTATAAAGGGTCAAAAAAATTTTTCTTTCAATATTATTTAATGGTTGGATTTTTTCAACATTATGATTTTTTTCAATTTGTAAATAATCTAATCTTGAAGAAACTTTTTCAATTTTTACTTCCAAATCTTGTAAATAATCAAATAAAGATTGAATTTCAGAACTATTTTCATTAATAGAATTAAGATGATCTTCCAGATTTGATCTTATTTTACTAAAATTATACCTTAATTTTTTATCCATCTTTTTTTAGTTTAATATAGTTTACACTAGGTATTTTATATAATTAAAGATTCAAAAAAGAACCTTTCTACCAACCCCCATTGATAATAAAATATGTTATTTTTTTATCATTTAAATAGCTTTCTATTTTTTGATATGCAATCACTTTTGAATAGTTAGAATGTTTTAAAAAGGAATGACTAAATAAATTAGGAAGAGAGTTAATTAAAGCTTTTATCGACGAGAAAACATTCTTTCTGTGTATTTTAATTAAGGATTTTTTGTGATCTCTTTTTATTTTTAGAAGTCTTATTCTTCACAAATTTTTGCTTTTAAAACTTTATCGCATTAATAAAAAATTAAGAAATATTTTTAATCTTTTTTTTCCATTCTCCACAAACCAACATCAATATTTCTTACAGGTTTTTTATGAAATGAGAAAGTAGCTTTTATTGGAAAACTGTATCTCCAATGATGTGTAACATTAAATTGATAATGTTTACTGATTGATTCTATAAATGATTTAGTTGAATATTTATGCATACTGTAAACAATAGGTGAAAAAGTAAATGCTTTTTCTAAAAATAATTTATCAATATGTTCATCTTTAGTTCCAAAAGGAGGGTTTTGAACAGTAATATCAACCTCATCATCAAACAAACTGATATCAGATGTGATAAATTCTGCTTCACCTATTTCATATACTTTTTTTGTGTTATTATAATTTTCAATACAAATTTTTATTACTTCAGAATCTTTATCAACAAAAAAAACTTTTTTTGCACCCATTAATAGAAGTCCAATACCAATTATTCCTGGTCCACTACCAGCATCTAAAAAAGTTTTACCAGCAATTTCTCCTTTAAGAGCCATAAACCAAACCCAATCAGCAGTAATATTTGAAGGTGTAGCATACTGTTCTAGTTGAACATTAGGATTTTTGAACCCTTTTAATCTACTAAGTTCTATCTCTAAATCCTTTTTTGAACGAATTGACATCAATTTGTTTCTTTTTTTAGATATTTAATAAACTTTTGTTAGAAACTTTTTTTATTTTATAACTCTCTTTGAGTTCGTATAATGGTAAGTGGTACTAAAAAGTTTTTTATAACAAAACAACAATCAAAAAAACATGACTATTCTCACAAGATGTAATGATTGTAACAAACTTTTATTCTTCTCACAAAATAAACTATGTGAAAAATGTTATACTGAATCAAAAATAAAAATAGAAGAAAAAAATAACAAACAGTTACAAAAACAAATTGAAAAAAATAAATTTGAAAAAAGTAAAATAAAAAAACAATTAGCTAATCAAAAATTAATTGAAGAATTAAGAAGAGAAAAAGAACTAAAAAAACTTAAAAAAGTCAAAAGTATACCAAAAAAGAAAAAAGAAACAATAAAAGTACAAAAAAAAGTTATTAAAAAAGTTGAAAAAACATTAGAAAAAAAAGCAGAAGAGTTGAGTGAAATATTTGAAACAGTTTTATATGTTTCTGCAACAGTAAAAAGATTAAAAATTATTGAATGGCGTTTTCAAAAAAAGAAAATATTACTAAACAAAGAACGAGAGATTAGACACACACATAAAGGTGGATGGTCACAAGAAAAATTTCAAAGTTTTGTTGAAATGCAAAAGAAAAAAACCTGGGAATGGATTGAAAAAAATTTAGATAAAGAAGGAGTATTAAGACCACCATATGAACAAATTCTTATAAATTGTGAACAGGAAAAGATTAAAAATAAACTAGAAAATAAACTAATTAAATAATTTCTTTACTT
>CAYMTF010000037.1:0-6502 GCA_964393295.1 uncultured Methanosarcinales archaeon
TTTTGATGGTCAATTTAAATTAAGTTTAAAAACAGAAGATAAAATGTAGTATTATTAAGTTTTTATTTGTTAGATGGTAAATTATAAAGAGAAGATCAAAGAACTCGAAGAAGAGATCAAAAAAACAAAGTACAATAAAGCTACCCAACACCATATTGGGTTAGTTAAAGCTAAGATAGCTATATTAAAAGAAAAACAAACTTCTAGGTCATCTAAAAAAACGGGTCAATCTGAACATGGTTACTCTGTGCGTAAATCAGGAGATGGTAGTGTATTACTATTAGGGTTCCCTTCAGCTGGTAAATCAACGTTACTAAATGTCTTGACTGGTTCAAATTCAGAGGTAGGGGCTTATGCTTTTACAACTTTATCTGTTGTTCCAGGGATGATGAATTATAATCAAGCTAAAATCCAAATTCTAGATGTTCCAGGTATAGTTAGTGGAGCTGCTTCCGGGAGAGGTAGAGGTAAAGAAGTTTTAGCGGTTATACGTAATGCGGATTTAGTTTTAATGGTTGTAGATGTAACAACCCCTAAACATTATCAAGCATTATTGAAAGAGATAAGGGATTCAGGGATTAGAATTAATAAAAAGAAACCAGAAGTTTATATCAAGAAGAAAGGTAAAGGTGGTTTGTTAATTGGCAAAACTGTCAAGTTGGATGTTCCGGATGAAACTTTGAAAAGGGTTTTACAAGAGTTTAGGATCAATAATGCTGAAGTTCTGATCAGATCAAAAATTGACGTTGATGGTTTTATAGATTGTATTGAAGGTAACAAAAAATATATGCCAGCAATAATTGCATTAAGCAAATCAGATCTGGTTTCTAAAAAAGAATTAGAACGAGTAAAAAAAGAAATTGGAGCAGACATATGCATTTCTGCACATAGCAAACTTAATATCAATCCTTTAAAAAGATTAATTTTTAAGAGATTAGATTTTATGAGAGTTTATATGAAGGAACCTCGAAAAGAAGCAGACATGGAAGAACCAATGATTATTCAAGTTGGTTCTTCAATTAAGGATGTGTGCGACAAAACACACCGTGATTTTGTTAAAAGGTTTAAGTCAGCTCGTGTTTGGGGAAAATCAGCAAAGTTTCCAGGACAAAGATTAATGCTACATCATAAATTAAAGGATGGAGATGTGGTTGAGTTAAATTTAGATTAGGGATTTTTAGTTTTTTAACTAAATTTTATAAAACAGCTTCTAAACAATACAATCTATGTGTGGGATTATAGGTATTTTGAATAATAAAGAAGCTAAAACTAAAATTAAAACAGCTTTAGCCATGCTTAAAAATCGTGGTCAAGATGCTTCAAATAGTTTAGAAATAAACAAAAATTCTTTTTTTGGACACACTTTACATGCAGTTGTTAACCATGTTGAGCAACCTTTACAAGGGGATGGCACTTTAATAACTAATTGTGAGATCTATAATTGGAAAGAATTAAGCGAAAAGTATGATCTTAATGCTAAAAATGATGCAGAATTTCTATTAAAATTTTTAGATAAATATTCTTTAGAAAAATTAGATGAATTAGATGGTGTTTATGCATTTGCATACCACAATAAAAATAAAATTTATTTGGTAAGGGATATTATAGGTGTTAAACCGTTGTGTTTTTCATACACAACTGATGATTTTATGTTCTCTTCTGAAGGAAAAGTTCTGGAAAAGATTGGATGTATCGATATTCAAGAGTTGAACCCAAGAAAAATTATGGTTTATGATCTGATCAGTAAAAAGTTCAGTTTTGAAACTAGGCCTTTTTTTAAAATCGAACCAGAACATAAACAAGATTACAATTTTATTAAGAAGGAATTGAACAACTGTCTCAATAAAGCAATAAAAAAACGGTTACCAAATCAAAAGGTTGCACTTCTTTTCTCTGGGGGGATAGATTCTACATATATAGCTCATTATCTTAAAGAGAATGATATTGAATTCACTTGTTATACTACTGTTTTAGATACTGACACCGCAATTCCAGAAGATCTTGTTTATGCAAAAAAGATTGCAAAAGAATTAAACCTTAACCACAAAATAAGAAGAATAAAAATAGAAGAAATTCCTAATTATCTTAAAAAGATAGTCCCATTAATTGAAGATAGCAATGTTACAAAAGTAGGGGTCGCTTTAACATTTTATCTTGCATGTGAGATGGCAAAAAAAGATGGGTGTAAAGTTATTTTTTCTGGATTAGGTAGTGAAGAAATTTTCGCAGGATATGAACGGCATAAACAATCTGGGAGCATTAATCAAGAATGCATCTCTGGTTTGATTAAAATGTATGAACGAGACCTTTATCGGGATGATGTTTTATGTATGGATAATAAATTAGAATTAAGGTTGCCTTTTTTAGATAAAGAATTAGTAGATTTTTCACTAAAAATCCCAACAGAATTTAAAATAAAAAATAGTTTTGGAAAACATATCTTTCGAGAAATTGCATTAGAGAATGGGATTAAAAAAGAATATTCATTCCGAAAAAAGAAAGCTGCACAGTATGGTTCAAGGATAGATAATTCCTTAGGAAGATTAGCAAAAAGAAATGGGTTCAGATATAAATCAGAATATTTGAGATCTTTTTACCCAACACATAATTTAAAATTAGGAGTATTGTTTTCTTCAGGCAAGGATTCTACTTCTGCTGCTCATATAATGTATAAACAAAATTATGAGTTAACTTGTTTGATTACATTAAAACCAGATAATCCAGATTCTTATATGTTCCAGACTGCTGGAACAGAATTAGTAGAGTTACAAGCTGAAGCTATAGAATTGCCAATCATAATTCAAAATACTAAAGGGATTAAAGAGGAAGAATTAGAAGATCTGGAAAAAGCAATAATTAAAGCTAAAGAGGGGTATAAAATTGAAGGTGTTGTTTCAGGGGCACTTTTTTCAACATATCAACGTAATAGGATTGAAAAAATTTGTGACAAACTAGGATTAAAAATATTTTCTCCGTTATGGCATAAACCACAAGAAAAACATATGCAAGAAGTAATAAACAATGGTTTTGAAGCTATATTAACTAAAATTGCTGCAGATGGATTAAATAAAACCTGGTTAGGTAAAAGGATAGATGAAAAGATGATTAATGATTTAAAAAAATTACATGAAAAAAACAAAATAAATATTGCTTTTGAAGGTGGAGAAGCAGAAACACTAGTATTAGATGGTCCTATTTTTAAGAAAAAGATTCAATTGATTAAAACAAGAAAAGTTATGAATTCCAACAATGAAGGTGTATTAATTGTTGATGAAGCTATACTTGTCGAGAAATAATATCAATAATAACCGCTACTAAAGATATTAAAAGATTTTTCTAAAGATTTAATCTCATCAAGTGAATCACCAACAAAAACAGCTGAAAATCTCCCCTCATTTAAGTTACCTGTATTGAAAGGGAACATACCAGTGTTATTTTCTCCATTAAAAAGAAGTTGCCTTAATTTTGTCAATTCCATTAATTGATCAAAAGATTTAACTCCTGGTAGGACAATATTTTTAGATTTAGCACATCCAACTTTATTATTAGTTACTTTTTCAATTCTTCTGATAATATCTAAAGGATAAATTGCTCCAGTCATTCTAGCATTACATTCTGTAGGTATAATCTCACAATCTTCCGTAATTATGAAATCAATTCCAAAAGGTCCAATGTAACCAGATTGAGCCATTTCAGTCCCGATTTTTTCTCCAATCATTTGCATTTGAAATGTTGCTGCGCTTTTTTTATCAAAAGGGAAATAATTTCCTTGATGAATTAGTTTTTTGTCTAATAATTGCTTAGTATCTGCAAGATGAAATAAATTTTTATTTGAATCTATAGAATAAATTGAACTGGGAGATTCGACAATGTTGTATTTTTCTTCAACAAGGAACCGTTCCTCTGGGTCATTCATTATCTGCGAAATTAAGTCTTTAAAGTTTCTTTTATTACCAAAATATGCTGAAGTTCCCGATGCTCCTTTTGTCCCTCTGACAATTACTTCGCTAGTTTTTTCTGAATACCTTCTCAATAAATCTTCTAATACTTTCTCTCCTGAATTTTTTTCAAATATTTGTCCTTCCGCAGTATGTAAACCGATTGATCTACAAATATCTTTAAAACTAGATTTGTCATAAAAAGAATTAGTAACTATAGATTCTGGAGCATAGAATGTCGCCCCTAATCTTTTCGCAGCTTTCCTATCTTGTTCTCCCCCATAAAAAGGTGCATAGGTGTGATCTTTGTATTCACCATTTAAAGTATTATGATTAATAATTGAACGAGGGATAGGTTTATCTTTTTTTAATATCAATAAATTTGGCCTCTCAAAACCAACATGATCTAAAAATTCAAGGTAAGATTCATCAGGGGCTTCTCTCAAAACCACAGTGTCTTCTTTGTATGCAAGAGGAAGAACCCTCTCAGGATATCGTCCAATTCCATTAATTTTATTTTTCAAATGATCTATCCCTGGGACAGATAAAGTTTCATGTGCAAATAATACTGGATTCCCTTCATTGGATAAAATTCCTCTGTAAGAGTTAGTTTGATTATAGTCTGTCATTTTTTAAATTATTATTCAAGGATACTAAATTTTCTAACCTGTTTTATAAACGTTTCTCTCATTTTACCATTTTTCGATTACTACAAAGATATATAACTAAGAAATATATTATCTTACCAAGATGAGTGAATCGGATCGGATAAAAAAATCACTTTTACTGGTTGAGAAAAATTTAGTACTTTTTGTCCCTAATTTATTAATGTTAATTTCAAACTTCTTTCTATTAATTTTATTTTTCCATTTCACTGGTTTTAGTGAATATTTAATGGGTTTAAGAGACCCTTATAATGTAAAGTTTTTATTCAATCTTAAAAATTGGTTCTTGTTCATAACTTATGTTTTATTAGTGATTCTTACAGACACTTTTTTTTCTTGTTCGAAATATGGTATGATAAAAGATGTAATTTTAAAAGGGAAAGCTAATTTAGAGAAGGGGTTTAAATTTGGAAAAAAACATTATTTCACCACTTTAAAAATTCATCTAACAATATTTTCATTAATGATTTTACCAATCTTACTATTCATATTATTTCTTGCACCAGCACTAATGGTGTATCCAATTTTCACAATCCCTTCAATGGCATTGTTTATATTTTTATTAATTGCATATTTGATTTATCTTGGTATTAGATTGTTATTTGTTTATCCTGTTATGGCGTTCGAAGATAAAGGGCCTGGTGATAGTTTTACAGGTGATTTTCATTATGTCAAAGCACATTTGCAACATACCATCATGACTTGGGTGATTATCGTTGGGGTGGCAGTAGTAGCATCAATGATACGTAGTGGTTTAGAAAATTATTCCAGTTTTTTCCCAATAAAATTATTCCCTTTAGTTTTATTATTTTCAATCTTTTTAATTTTATTAGAAATGTTTGTTTCTATGTGGGAACATGTTTTTATTTTTGAATCTTATATCGATGGAAAGAAAACAATTAAAAAAAGGAAAACAAAGAAGAGAACAACAAGAAAGAAATAATTTCTAATATTCTATTTTATTAAACATAATATAGCATTCTTTAAAATCTTTAACATTGCAATGTTTTTTTAGTTTGTTGATTATGTTTTGATTATCTAAGTTTTGAGGGATCATTTGGTCATATTTAACTTTTTTAAACTTAATTTTTCTAAAAAACGAATTTTTTGGATCAACATTACTTATTTCTGTTTTAATGTCTTCATCTGGGTCAATGATTATTTTACCTAAGACTTTTTCAACTAATACTATGAATTCATCTCCAGGGGAGGAGGACATTTCACAGATACAATATAATGACGGGATAAGATAAGTAGTAATGTTCTTAATAGTTTTTTCAGAAATCAATTCAATTTCTTTCAAATTAAGTTTTGGTTCTATTATTGGAAGTATATCCCCATCTGAATATTTTCCCAACTCATCACAAAAATATTTCTCTTGTTCAATTTTGGTTGTTTTTTTGTTAGATATTGGAGCATTATAATCTCCTAATATATCTACTGATTCGCCACCATGTTTAGTTTTTCTATTTCTGATATTAACTAATAATGGTTTATCAACAACACCACAAACTAATGCGGAACCAATTGACAAATTCTGAATTTCATCAACAGTTTCTGAACTAATCCCTTCAATAGAATTTGTAATTGTTCTAAGATCATTAGGGTTGGTAATTTTCATAATAATTTGGGTTGTGCATTGTGCCAGGACTGTTTTTTGTACTAATGCTGGTCTTTGAGAAACTATGCATAATCCTAACCCAAATTTCCTACCCTCTGAGGAAATTAATCTAATCACTTCGCTACTTTTTGATTTCCCAAACCCTTTCTCTGGAACAAAATTGTGTGCTTCTTCAATGACACAAAAAAAAGGAGGGATTTTTTCTTTTTTTCTTGCTAAAAATAGGTCTTTCAATAATTTAGCAACAACCATATTTTGAATTGAAGGATCAATTCCTT
>CAYMTF010000038.1:0-6457 GCA_964393295.1 uncultured Methanosarcinales archaeon
GAAGGAGCACACGTTTATAATTCATTAGAACAGGCATTAGAAGACCTAAGCGAAGGTCAACCTAAACAAGATAACATTGATTATAATTTTGCATTTGTTATTGGTGGGCAGAAGATATATGAGGCAGCATTACCAATTGTAGATTTTTTAGAATTAACTTATGTTAAAAAGGAGATACAAGATGGGACAGCCCATTTCCCTCCAATTAATTTTAATGATTGGGTTGAAGAAGGAAGAACAGATCTGGAAAGATGTTCATTCGTAAGTTATACAAAGAAAATAGATTAATTTAAAATGGTTAAAAAAAGAGGAAAGTTTATCGTAATAGATGGTCTGGATGGTGTTGGTAAAGGTGTTTTTCTGAAAACTTTTGTTAAATGTGCAGAGGAAGAAAATAAAATAGTTTTTGATGTTGATAATTTCTGGAAAAAAAATAATAAGAACCCCAAAATAGAAGAGTTAATGATCTCTAAAACAGATATAATAATTACCTCAGAACCTACATACATGGGTATTGGGAAATATATCAGAGATGAATTAATTAGTAATAATAGTGAAGTTAAATACAGTTCTCAAACTATTGCAGAGGCATACGCATTAGACAGAAGAATTCTTTATGAAAATTTGATCGTACCAGCATTAGAAACTGGGATTGATGTTTATCAGAGCAGATCATTATCGAGCTCAATAGTTTATCAAAGACAAAGCGCAATTGATGAAGGACAACATTTTGATGTAAAAGATATATTATCAATTCCTGGGAACAAATTTTGTTATGAAAACCCGATGGATTATTTATTGATCCCCACAATAAAGAATGTTAAAGAATTAAATTTAAGATTGGAAAATAGAGAAAAGAGAGATGATTGTATCTTTGAAAATTTAGAATTTCAATTAAAACTAAAAGAACAATATGAGAGTGACGATTTCAAAAAAATATTTGAACTAAAAGGTGTTAAAGTTATTTATCTTGACGCAGGTAAAAGTTTAAAACATTCTGAATGTTTAGCAGAAGAATTTTATAAAAATAATTTAAAATAGGCAAATATCTACTCCTCTTCTAAGGTGTCTTCATTACTTTCTGAAACAAAAAAATTGTTTAGGGTTTTACTATTTATTTGTGCTTTATAAGAAATTTTTGTCATTGATATCTCACCTCTTTTGATAACTTTAAAGAAAGGAAAATTGTTTATAAAAACTTTGTCAATTCAATATCTATTATACAACCCGATACCACTATAGAAATGAGAAATGGTGTTGTTACTTCTGAGAATTATGTCTCAGTACTACGGAAATAAATGAATGGTTTCTCCTCTCATAAATCATGTAATTTTTATCTTTAATGTTTTAATATTGCTAAAAACTATTAAGCATTCTGCTGTAAAAAATTAACTTCATCTTTAGAAATAAAAGAACCGTCAACAGCAGACAATTTGATGTTGACCATGGACATTTTTTTTGTTATGATAGAAAAATTCCATACAATCTTTTCATTTAGAGATTGTAGGATAACAAAACCATTTCCTAATAAACCTTGATAGTTTGGAAATTTATCATTTAAATAACTTTTAACTTTATTTTGAGCTTGTTGAAAATTTAATTCAACCTTAGACAGGTTTAATGGTTCAACTTTATCCATTTTTTTCTTGAAAACATCATCAACATTCTTTAATAAAAAATTATTATTATCATCTTTTACAAATATAGTGACTTTTTCTTTATCTTGACAGAAATAACCAATATCCCATTTTTCAGTTATATCAAAATCTTGATTAATCTTAGTAAAAAGATGCGAGATAAAAGCAATAGGATGATCTAATTTCCATTTTTTAAATTCGGAATTATCTTCTAAATCTTGTACTAATTTTTTAATCTCCATTGTTAAAAATTATAACTAAAAATTAATATATCTTGATTAAGAATATTCTCTCCAAGTATAGTTACATTTAGTACACTTAAAAAATCTTGTTTCAGGCTCATCAGCGGATCTAGTTTGTCTAGTCCAATAGAAAGCGATATTATTCTCGCATTTTTTGCAATCAGAACGTACTTTAGGAAGAAATTCATTCTCTTTCTCCATAACTTCTACTTTTTTTCCTTCTTTAATCTTTTCTTTAATCTCGATGGTTTCTCCTTCAAGATCTTTAGAATATTTACAGGAAGTACAAGCTAAAATTTTCTTTTTATTTTTTTCTTTTGGTAACAAAATTGAACCACAATCCGGACAAAACATATTATTTAACACCCCAATAATTTTTATTTCTGTATCAGTGAATCATTTAGGATTTTTCTTCTGATTTAAAAACTTTATTAATTTGTATGTCTTATTTACTTAAACTAAATTATACCGACATTACACCTAAATTAACCAAAAATTCTACTGCTAGAATCTTAATCCATCCTAAATAAGGGATTCTGAATAAACCTTGTCCAACAAAACGATCCTCAGTAATATCTAATTCTCCATTTGACCCGCTAAAACTTCCCTCATTGTGATCTCCTTTTGTTTGATAATGGTGTTCAATAACATCATTAGAATCTGTTTCTTCCCAAATTTTAACTACTCTGTGAATAATTGGTTGTGGTCTTGGACCCCAAAATACAAGGACATCGCCTAAATCAAGATTTTTATTATTAGCTCTCCAAAGAATAATTATGTCTCCCTTATTAAACCCATTTTTGAAGGGATAAGTTGCAAATTCCTCTTTAGTAATATTATTATCTTCATACCAATAACCACATATGTTCCAATAACTATCGAATGATTCAGGAAATTCTTTGAAATTATTACCACAGATACTTCCTTCGTGTAATCCATGTTCCATACTTTCACTTACAACTGCAACAACAGGGAAACCTGTTCCTAATATTAAAGTTAATAAAGGATAAACTACAAATTTTATTAATATAAAAGCAAGAATAACATTAACAAACCAACTTGCAGCAGAATCATCTTTCCAAATAAAATTCCAAATCTTTTTCAGTTTATTTTTAAGATTATTCTGTTGTTGGTTAACCATTAAATAGATTAATGAAGGACTTGTTTAAAAAACTTTTTATAAGGTACTTCTTATTTAAGAGATATAAAATGACAATTAATAAACTTATAATTAATAATATTATGATTAATGAAGAAATAGTTCATAAATTAATTAATGATATCTGTAAAAAGAAGGAACTTCAGGGTATGAATTCTAATTTTGTTGAAAGTCAATTAAAAATATTTTTAGGAAAAGAAAATGGGTATGCAATTTTTTTATCTCAGGATAAAATAAACCACAAATCAAAAGATTACAAGGAAATAATAAAACTTGTTAGATCTAAATTGAGAAGATTTCATGGACTTTTTTCCGATAAAGAGATGATTAAGAGGAGAGAAAGTTTAGTAAAAAGGTTGAATGATAGTAATAATTATGAAGATTTGAGGGATATTTCAGAGCAATTATTAGAAACACATTGTTCAACAGAAGAAAGAGTTAGTAGTTATCAAAAGTTGTATGAAAAACTATTCTCTTTAACCGGTTTTCCAAGAAAAATCTTAGATCTGGGTTGTGGTTTCAATCCTATCTCATTAATCCATTTTAAAGGGATTATTGACCAGGAATTAAAGTATTATGCGTACGATATTAACGATGCAGAAAAAGAAGTTTTAGATCTGTTTTTTTCTAAACTCAGCTCATTCTGTAGTAGGTTTAAAGGTGAATCAAAAATATTTAATTTACTTAATTATGATCTGATTAGTGAATTAGAAAAAGTTGATGTTTGTTTCATGTTTAAGGTTACCGATATAATTGATCAAGGTAAGGGACACAAGATTAGTGAGAAGGTTATCATTGCAATTCCTGCCAAATTTGTGGTTGTTAGTTTTCCCACTATTACCACTAGTGGAAAAAGGATGAATTATCCTAATAGAGGATGGATTGAAAGAATGAGTGAAAGGTTAGGTTATGCTTGTACTGAGTTTAAGACTAATAATGAGATTTTCTATATTATTAAGAAATAAAAAAATAAAAAATTTATCTACTCAACAGAACTTCTACATCTTTTCCAAATAGACGTTTCAAATCTTCAAAGATTGGTTCTTTAATGAATGCTCTTTCCGGAAGTTTTGCTTTTGCCAATGCATGTTCAAATTCTTCTAGGTTAGATTTTTCAGTTACACCCAAGCTTCCATCCTTATTAATCTCGGCCTTGGTTATTTCTGATCCTACTTTGTTATCAATGTCAAAAATAATAAACG
Organism: uncultured Methanosarcinales archaeon; assembly: GCA_964393295.1. GTDB lineage: Archaea > Nanobdellota > Nanobdellia > Woesearchaeales > GW2011-AR9 > CAYFJV01. The sequence continues at coordinate 4,241 of CAYMTF010000038.1, forward strand.
CTTGTTTATCAAGTAAAGTTATCTCACCATACTTATTTCCATGTTTAACTCTAATTTTAGCACGTTCTAAACTTTGTCCTCGTTTTCTTTGCATGTATTCAATTAAGAACTTTATTAGACCTAAACTACCTTTACGAGCTTTTTCAATTTCAGTTTTAGTAAGTTTCCCTTTATCATATTTATTCTTAGCATCGATAACTTCATTAAGTTCTCTCAAATATTTTGCAGGAACTTTACCAGTAGAAATCAATTCATCTTCAAATAATTTAATTAATTCAACATCTTGTGATTTTTCAATCCCTTCAAGTTTTAAGACGTCACGAATAATAGTCATAATTTCATCATAAAGATGTAATACATTCTTTTTATTCATCTCTTCTTGGATCTGATCGAATAATTTTTCAATACGTTCCATAAATAATTTGGAATCTTTGATCATTTTATCAAGATCTTTACCTGTGATCTCTTTTAATGTACCATGTTCCAAATCTTTTCTTATTTGAACATTTTTCTTTAGAATATCGACAAATTTTTTCTCAAGTATTTTTTCTTTCTTGACAAATATGTCTTCCATAATTTCTGCAGTTTCTCTTGGGGTTGGAGGCGGGACACCATAAAGCATTAATGCTGCTTGGGAAGGTGTCAAAGTTGCATAATACAGATCTTCCATCCCGATCTCTTTAAGCTTATTTTCAACTCTTTTAATCATCTGTCTACCAGAACTCATAAACATATCAATTGCTTCTCTACTCGGTTTAATCTTACCCATCCTTAACAATTGTTTCCAAGGCATGAAAATTCCTCGGTCATAAAATGGTACTCCATCTCTCAATAATGTGAAAATGATTGGGTTTGCTTCTTTCAGAGAATCCCAGAAGTCAGTTAATATGTATACTTGGATGTTAAGTTTATTTTTAATTCCAGTAATTTCTCCTGCTTCAGCACCCATTCCTATGATGATTGATCGTAATTTGTCTTTCAATTCTACTCGAGACATTTTTTTTACATCTGTATCATCTATTACAATCCAAACATCAATATCACTTTGGTGTGTTGCTCTACCTTGAGTTAATGAACCTGCTAAAACATAACTTAGGATGTATTTCTCAAACTTCTTAATAACCATACTTTTGTGTATTTCAGAAATTTTTACTGCTGCGAGCATACCTGAATCATGAATTGGGGAACCTATAGCAATTAATTTGTTAAGATCATATTTCCCATCATAACTGTTTTGCCATAATTCTGTTAATAGAACACTTTGTGGTACTATTGACTTATCGATATTTTGTGCAATCTCGATAATTGCTGAAGAAAACTTTTTGTAAAGTTCTTCTTTAGACATCTTTTTACTAGAAGTGTCATCTACAAGAACCATCAGATTAATCTGGTCAGAGGGTGTATTTTCTTTTCCACCTTCTTCAGGATTCTTTTGTTTATTAGGAGGTAATAAGGTAATACCAACTATATAATCACCAAACTTATCAAGAACATTATCTTTGAATTTGTCTAATTTTGTTTTTAATTGTTTAAGTTTTTTTTCCATCTCAGGACTAATATTTGGAGGCATCTGTGATGCAACTTCAGTATCCTTTTTTTTAATAGATTTAGTTTTTAAACTTCCTTTTGATTTTGTTGTTTTTGCCATGTTTATTTCTTTATTTCCTCATATCTTTAGTATTGTGAGACATTTTAATTATGTAATAGAGTATATACTTCCTCAGGTTTTAAGCTTTGTTTTTGTGAGTGAGACATCTAAGTCATGCAATGTGATTAAGAAATATTTATATAGTTAAAATTTAATCCAAAGATTTATGGCAGAAGAAAAAAAAGTAGTACCTAAACATATTAAATCTTTTTATGATAAATCTGAAAAATTAGAAAAATTATTAGAATCAACAAATATTGCACATTCAAAAGCTTATCATACTGCATTAGAGGTTATAAAAGGGAGTGATGGACTTTATGACCATGGAAAATTAAAAGATACTAAGGTTCAGGATAACTTTTTAGATAAAATGATTGGGAGTTATATGTCATTTGCAATGGATCGTTTAGGGATAAAAGAGAAACCTAAAGATGAATTTGAACAAGATATTATCATGCAGAAATATATTGGGGTGACAAAATCACAACTTAAAAAACATTTAAGAAAAACTAAAGATGGGTATAAATTACAGGTTCATGAAAAGATTAGAGATGGATTAGTGGAGGAAC
>CAYMTF010000039.1:0-6385 GCA_964393295.1 uncultured Methanosarcinales archaeon
ATAATCAATGGTAGTCTTGGAGAACAATGTGATGACGGTGGTTTATGTAGTGATAATGGGAACGAATGTGGTACTGTAGCATTTCCTGGAGTAACTAATTGTGCCAATGCCAATGCATCTTGTGTCCCTCAAAATGGGGATGGTTGTAACGAAAATTGTCAGAATGAAGGTTCTGCTGCAGTACCTGAATTTAGCGATTACGCAATCGCATTATTACTTCTAACTGTTGTCGGTGGATTTGTCGCTATGAGGAGGAAACAGTATTAATTTTTTTATTTTTTTAACTTTTTTATTAACCAAAAATTTATATACTATTTCTTTAAAAATATAATTAAATCATATTGATTGATTAAAATGAGAGGAGTTATAACTGTTAATAGTAATTCTGTGCTTATTTTAAGGTAAAAAGAGATGAAATGGGGAGATAGTGATTAAAACTAATTTCTAAGAACTATTTTAGATAAAAAATGGAACATAAAGAACATAAAAAGACTGAACATCATGATAAACATGTTGAACATAAAAAACATGATAAGCATGAGGTTCATCATGAAAAGAAAGTTGCGCATCATAGCAAAACTAAAAGTAAAATTAGCCCATGGCAAATTGCAACCGCATTATTAGCAGTTTTATTTGTTGCAAGCGTTTTTACTAATGGATTTTCATCAACTGAATCAACAGAATCGTTGTCAACAGATGAAATTGAATCAAAAGCTTTAGATTATATTAATACTCAATTATTGGGTGGTCAAGCATCAGCTGAAATAGTTAGTGTGGCAGATAAAGGTTCATTCTATGAATTGGATTTAAAAGTTCAAGGACAAGAAGTGAAAAGTTATGTTACCAAAGATGGTAACATGTTATTCCCTACTGGTTTAGATATGAATGAAGAAATTGAAGCACCTACTCAAGCTCCACCTCCTGTAACAGAAGTTGAAGCTAAAAGTGATAAACCGGTAGTTGAATTGTTTGTAATGAGCCATTGTCCTTACGGAACACAAATTGAGAAAGGGATGTTACCAGTTGCTTTATTATTAGACGATAAAATAGATTTTGAGCTTAAATTTGTTTATTATGCAATGCACGGTGAAGTAGAAACTACTGAACAGCTTAACCAATATTGTATCCAAAAAGAACAAGATGACTTGTTTCTAGGTTATTTAGAATGCTTTTTAGAAGCTGGTGATACCGCAGGTTGTTTAGATTCTACTGGAATTGATACTGATGCATTAACAGAATGTACAGAAGCAGCAGACGAAGAATTTAGTGTGACTGCAAACTTAGAGGACCAATCATCTTATTTGAGTGGAAAATTCCCTATGTTTAATGTTCATAAAGCAGAAAACGATCAGTATGCTATCAGAGGTTCACCATCATTAGTAATTAACGGTGAACAAGTATCTGCAGGAAGAGATTCAGTAAGTTTGTTATCAGCTGTTTGTGGAGCTTTTAACGAAGCACCAGAAGAGTGTGATACAGAATTTGAAGCTGGTTCTCCTGGACCTGGGTTTGGTTGGGATTCTTCAGGGAGTGCTAATGTAGCTTCTTGTGGAGGTTAAACCTTTTTTTCTTTTTTTTCTTTTTTAGTAACATTTATAATATCTTTAATTTAATTCTAATAAATAATGTTAAATAAAAATTCTGTTGGTACAAGATTTTCTCGAAGTTGGGAAATAACTAAACAAACTTTTAAAGTTATGAAAGCTGATAAAGAAATTTTATTATTTCCAGTGCTAAGCTCAATATTTTCAATAATGATGTTACTAATTTTTATTTTCCCAGTATTCCTTACTGGGGCAGTAGCAGGATCGGAAACAGGGGTTGAAGGCCTAGGAGTTTATTTAGCAATCTTTTTTTTATATTTTATAATCACTTTCGCAGCGACATTTTTTAATGCTGGTATGGTTCATATTGCTAAAACCAGGTTTGAAGGTGGTGATGCTACTTTTATGGATGGTATTAAGGCTGGGTTTAAACATTTAAAACAAATTTTATCATGGTCCCTATTATCCGCTACTGTAGGTGTAATTCTTAACATTTTAGAGAGTAATGCTAGAGAAAAAAAAGGGATATTAGGGATGATTAGTGTTTTTGTAGTCAGAATGGTAGGTTTAGCTTGGGCAATAGTAAGCGTTTTTGTTGTCCCAGCAATCGTTATCAAAGGTTATGGTCCGATTGAAGCATTAAAAAGTTCTGCTGTGACAATTAAAAAAACATGGGGAGAATCATTGATTAGATATTATGGGTTAGGTCTTGTGAAAGGCGGATTGATCGGGTTAGGATTTTTAATCTTTTTAATGCCAGCAATTTTGTTAGGTTTCTCTGGCGGTATGTTCGGTTTAGCATTAATTTTAGGGGTAATATTTGTTTTGTACTGTATAATTGTTTCAATCATATTCAGTTCTGCAAATACCATATTTAATACTGCTTTGTTTATTTATGCAGACACAGGTAAAGTTCCTGAATATTATTCACAAGAAATTTTAACTAATGCTTTTGTTGGTAAAAATAGGGGTAATTTTTAATTTTTCTTTCTTTTTGATTTCTTCTTTTCTTTCCTAGTAATCTTTTTAAGTTCTAATTCTAATTTATGTTCAAGATTTTCTTCTTTTTCAAATAAGAATAATAATGCTGGGACTAATATGAAAACACCCATTATTAGAATTAAATAAGTATATGGTAAAGTGAACCCAGCCATCATTGAAACAATTGAGATTAGAACCATTATTTTACTTGTTATGATCATGAATAAATGAATTATACCAATCTCTTTCTTGAGCCAATATTTACTTAACATCTTTCAAATAAAAGAGTAATTAGTATTTAAGCTTAACTACTACTACCTAATATAATCAACGAAATAGTTAGTTTTATAAACAGCATTTGTTTGTTTAGTTATAAGGTCAACGATCTGTTTGGCGTAATTAAAATAATTAAAATAATTAAAATAATTAAAATAATTAAAATGATTAAAGATAAAAGTTTGTTAATTAGATTCATAACTTGGCTAATTATTATTTTTGGTTACCCAATGCTTCTTCAACATTTTTTCCCAAGTAATTTGGTTTATAACTTTTTTAGTTTTAATTCATTCTTGGCTGCAATAATCATTGTATTTATTGTTTATAATAAGGATATTTTGGTTAAGAAATTTGAAAGGTATCAAAAAGAAGAACTGTTTTTAATCATAGCAGTAGTTTCTATGTTAATATTTGCATGGTTAAAACATTTTTTGGGTGCAGAAAGTTATTCTTTAGTACACTTAATTATAGTTGTACAAGCTATGGTTGTGATTTCATCAGCAATTTATCTTTTTGGATTAGATTTATTCAAAAAAACACATATCTCTCTATTGTACAGTTTAGCGGCTGTTTATTTATATTTCATTTTTACTAAAATTATGTGGAATAAATGGGAATTTTTTTCAGGTAAAGTTGGATATTTAGTTTACAAATTATTGGACTTATTTTACGAGAATGTTACTTATGTCCCTAATACAGATTTTAGTTTGACTTTGAACAATTTTGGAGTTATAATTGGGGAACCTTGTTCAGGTATAGAAAGTTTAACTTTGTTTTTTGTGCTATTTTGTTTAATGGTTGTTTTGGACAAAGACAAATTAAATTTTAAGAAAGCTGGGATAGTCTTTATTGTAGGGATAATAGGTATTTATATCTTGAACCTTTTAAGGATTGTCCTGATTATGGTTGTAGGTTTAACAAACCCTCAGATGGCATTAGGAGCATTCCATTCCCAAGCAGGTTGGGTATTATTTTCAGTATTTGTTTTAGGGTTGTATGCACTTACTCAAAGATGGATGATTAAAAAACCTTTGAAAAGAAAGATTGTTAAAAAGAGAAGTTCAAAAAAAAGTAAAATTACAAATAAAAAGAAAATTTCTGCTAGAAAAACAAGAGTTAAGAAGAAGAAATAATTAATTAATTTTATGTTTTTTATTCTAATTCACGTAAAGTTTAAAATAAGTAAAATTATCTTTAAGTGTAGGTTTGATAGATGGCAGATGAATACGAAGATTTGATTGTAAAATATAAAGAAAAAATCAAACAAGAGTTTGGTGATCAAACTGCTAATTCTGTGACACCTCCATCACAAGTAACTTCTAAAGAATATAGTGATTTTAAAGAAGAATTATATCCTGGGAATTATGGTAGGTATGAAAAAGCATGTAATTTTGCAGAAAAAATATTAAAATTAAAAGTTGAAAAAAAGCAAGCAGATGCAATGCAGAAACATATTGATCTATGTCATTTAAAAATCACTCCAAGCGGAGCAATGTCATTAGCAATACTTTTACCAATGTTTATCATGGTTTTTGGTGCATTAATTTCTGTTGCAGTATTTCAAATGATGTTTTTTGCTGGTTTTTTTATGTTCACTGGTTTATTTTTAATACCAGTTTTACAAAAATTTCCTCAATTTTTGGCTAATTCTTGGAGGATGAAAGCTACCAATCAGATGGTTCAGAGTATTTTCTATCTGGTAACTTTTATGAGACATACTTCAAACCTAGAACGTGCAATTCAGTTCGCTGCAGATCATTTGAGTCCGCCGTTATCTTTAGATTTCAGGAAGATATTATGGGATACAGAAACTGCTAGATTTTCTAATATCCGTGATGCTGCAGATTCATATCTTCAAACTTGGAAAGAATGGGATAAAGATTTTGTAGAAGCATTCCATTTAATCGAAGCATCATTGTTTGAACCGTCAGAAGATAGAAGATTAACTTTATTGGATAAATCTTTAGATGTAATTCTTAATGGGACTTATGAGAACATGTTGTCTTATTCTAGGGGTCTTAAATCTCCTATGACGATGTTAAACATGCTTGGTATTATTTTACCTATTTTAGGGTTAGTGATTTTACCATTAGTTGTAAGTTTTATGAGTGGTGGTAGTGATGGTGGTTCTTTTATGACTATGGCAATATACATCTCTGTATTGTATAATGTAGTTTTACCTTCGTCAGTTTTTTATCTTGGGAAGATCATTTTGTCTACACGTCCAGCTGGTTATGGGCATGAAGATATTGCTAAAACCCAGAAGGGTGTTAAAAAGTTTGAAAATGTTTTAATTCCAATGGGTAAAAATTTTCAGTTTTCTATAAACCCATTATATATTAGTTTGTCAGTTCTTGCGATAACTTTAATGCTTGGGTTTAGTCCTTTATTGATACATGCAATAGATGCAGATTTTGAGATCCAGGATGTTGATGGGTCTTTTCAATTCATGGGTTATATCTGTCCTTCTGGAGGAGATTGTAATTCTAATGAAAAGATTGGCCCATTCGGTTTAGGTGCTTCTATCATGTCGATAATTATTGTTGCAGGGATTGGTTGTTCGATAGGTCTTTTTTATTCTTTAAGATCAAAGAATGTTATCAAAATAAGACAAAATACTACTAAATTAGAAAATGAGTTCTCATCAGCATTATTTCAATTAGGGAATAGGTTGGGTGATGGTCTACCTGCAGAGATTGCTTTTGGGAAAGTTGCAGAGACTATGAAAGGTACGACTTCTGGACAATTTTTTGCATTAGCTGAGAGGAATGTTATCTCTTTAGGTATGGGATTACATGAATCATTATTTGATCCAAAAGTTGGTGCAGTATCTCAGTATCCATCAAAAGTAATTGAATCATCAATGAAAGTATTGGTAGAGAGTAGTAAGAAAGGACCAAGTATTGCTGCACAAGCATTATTGTCAATGTCAAGATATATTAAAGAGATTCATCGAGTTGAAGAAAGGTTAAAAGATCTTTTAGGTGAAATTGTTGGTTCTATGAAAGCCCAAGTTTCATTTTTATCCCCTGCAATTTCAGGGATTGTTGTAGGTATTACAGCGATGATCTCAACAGTATTAACCAGGTTGAGTAGTCAAATGAGTCAGTTTGCAGAAGGTGGCCAGAGTGCTGGTTATGGTGGGATGATGGAGATTTTCGGGACTGGTATACCAACTTTCCATTTCCAGATTATTGTTGGGATTTATATTGTACAATTAGCTTATATCTTGACGGTATTAGCTAATGGTATTGAGAATGGTGCTGATAAAGTTGGTGAAAGATATGCATTAGGTAAAGCGATGATTCATGGAACTTTGTTATATTGTTTCATTGCGGGAGTAGTAATTGTTGTGTTTAACTTGTTCGCAGGGTCAGTGTTAGGTAACATTGGTGCTGGTTAGAATAAATCGTTTTAAGAAGTTTGAATTACTTTTGAGAAAAAGGTTTATAACTTCTAAAATATTACTTAGGTGAAAAGAGGTTATATTCAATGGTTAAAAGAAAATCTAAAGGTAGTCTTTTAGGAAGTTCTTCTAGTGGTTCTAAAGATAAAACTGGTTTATATTTAGTTATGATAGTAGC
>CAYMTF010000040.1:0-940 GCA_964393295.1 uncultured Methanosarcinales archaeon
AATTATCTTCTATTGATCAATTATCTAATATTAATCTATTTGTGGAAAAATGTTTAATTAAAAGTTCAGAAGAAGCATTACATTTAGTTCTTTCTCAAGGTGGATATTACGATCATGACGATTTAAATAGTACTTTAAATTTTTTTTTTATGGAAAATAATTTAATTGTTCCAGTTTATTATTCTAGCGAAGGTCCTTCCTTACCAACAGTGGATTGGATTAAAAAAGAATTAGGTTATTCAATTAGAGATCATTTTAAAGAATGTATTTTTAATTTTGATACCTTCAAGAGTATTGGGTATGCTTTTTCTGAGCCCCCCCTTCAAATAGGAGTTGAATTTTTAGAACAAGATATTGATGTTTTACTTAATTATCCAGTTGTGATATCTTTTAAAGATAAACAAGTTACTTTACAAGATTTTAATGTTGTAATTCCCCTTGATTTTTTGACTAAATATAATCAAATAAGTAATATTATTAATGAAAATTATAATCTTTTTAATAATCAATTTGATATCCAAGGTTGGACATATTTGGCCCATCAAAATAATTATTCTTTTGATTATTTACAAGGTGGTGATTTTGGTTCAAAAGTTATAATTAGTTTAGGTTATGATTTTGTTGAAAATGAAGATCCATTAGTTTATAATTTTGGTTTACAATATAATTGGAGTGATTCAGATAATAGTGTTGATGATATTTAGGATCTATCCATGTCTTAAGAATTTTTTTTCGAGTTCTTCAGCAGAAATTTTCACAACAATTGCTCTTCCATGAGGACAAGTATAAGGCAATTTACAATTTACAAGTTCATCCATCAATTTTTTAATTTGAGGGATAGTCATAACATCACCTGCTTTAACTGAAGCTCTACATGACATCATGGTTAGAATTTCTTCTTGAATACGTTCAAGCTCTTTTATTTTCCCCTCAAAAATTT
>CAYMTF010000040.1:950-6178 GCA_964393295.1 uncultured Methanosarcinales archaeon
AACAATCAAATAGATTAAATCTTTACTTTGGGTTCTACCTAACAAGGTTGGCACACTACATAACCAGAAATCGTTTTCTCCAAAATGTGATAATTCAAACCCTAGTTTTTTTAATCTGTCTAAATTCTCTATTACAGTTAAAGTTTCTGAATTTGTAAAAGTAAGGAGTTCTTTTTGTAATAATTGTTGAATTTCAATGTTTGAATTAAGATATTGGGTCATAAATTTTTCATATAAAACTCTTTCTTGAACTACGTGTTGATCAATTATTAACATCCCTCCGGGTGTTTCTGCAATAAAAAAAGTTTTATGGACCTGACCTAATATTTTCATTGCGGGAAATTTAATACTTCCTGAGATAAAATTGTCATCTTCTGATTCATTGATTGTAATAGGTGGACTAATTATGGGTTGTTCATTTAATTCTTCAAGAATTTTACCGTGGTCTTTTATGTTGTCATTTTGATTATAACCATTAATCTCTGAGTTTTCTTTAATTTTTAAGGTGGGATTATTTTCTTGGGTATAACCAACATCAATCTTATCTTGTTGTGGTTCTTCTTTTTTATTAACAAAGATTGTTTGTTCAGAAGGTTCAAATTGATATTTAACCTCTTTTTTCTTCTCTTTTTTTTCTGGAGTTCCAAAACTAAGTTGTGTTTCAACATTAAAATCCATTTCAGGGATTAGATTGTTTTCTCTAAGACATCCATGTACTGCATCATAAACCTCTTTGTATAAAGTTTCCTTTTGTTCAATTTTAATCTCAGTTTTGTTTGGATGAACATTAACATCAATCTTTTTTGGGTCTATTGTTATATTAATAACATAAATAGGATGTTTTCCTGTAAAAAGTAATGAATGATATGAATCATATATCGCTTGGTTAATATCACTGTTTCTGACCCATCTATTATTTACGAATAATGCTTGTTGATTTTTATCGTTTCTTGCAGAAAGAGGTTTACAAATATGTCCGGTTATTTTAATATTTTTTTCTTGGTCTTGAGGTTTGATTTTTAGTAAATCTTTAGCAAGTATTGAACCATAAATATAAGATATATTTGCTCTTTGATTTGGAGTGGAAGGAGTATTAATTATCTCTCTACTTTCATTTATTAATTTGAATGTAATAAGAGGGTTTGCTAAAGCATATTTAGTGACGATCTCAATAATATGTCTTAATTCAATAAGATCTGATTTTAAAAATTTTTTTCTTGCAGGTGTATTATAAAATAGGTCTGTGATATTAATTATTGTTCCTTCGGTTGTAGCCACTATTTCTGATTTAGTAACTAATCCTCCTTCAACATCAATTTGATACCCTTCAATTTTGGTTCTTTCTTTAGTTTTAATTCCTAATTTTGATACTGCAGATATACTGGCTAAAGCTTCTCCCCTGAACCCTAAACTGTTTATGTTGAATAAATCTTCTTCATTACTGATTTTACTTGTGGCATGTCTCAAGATTGATCTTTTAGCATCTTCTTCACTCATTCCATGACCATTATCTGATATTTTTATCAGTTTGGTACCTGCACCAATAATTTCTATTGTGATCCTTGTTGCTTGCGCATCAATACTATTTTCAATTAGTTCTTTCACTACTGAAGCTGGCCTTTCTATTACTTCCCCAGCAGCAATTTTGTTTATGAGATCTTCACTTAGAAGTTTGATTTTGTTCATATAATGGTTTTGAAGCTATTAAGTTTAAATACATTTATGTACTGTTTTGTATGTTTTTTCGTTAGTTTTAAAAGGGGAAAGATATTACTTAAATGAAAGAGGTTAAATTCAATGGTTAAGAAAATTTCTAAAGGTAGTTTGTTAGGACGTTCTTCTAGCAGTTCTAAAGACAAAACTGGTTTATATTTAGTTAGTATAGTTGGTATTGTTGCTGTGGTGGCATTATTTTTAATGGTGAAAGGTGGTTCACAAACTTCTTCTGAAGAAGTAATGGTTGTTGATGAAGAAGGTAATTTAGTTGGTGAGGCTTTTATGGATTACAATGTTGATACCACTCAGTTAAAGGTCGCTCCTTCTATACAACTGAAGTCAGGTATTGAAGATTCTAAAATTAGTGCAAATTTAGAGCTTGAACCTGTTTGTAAAGATTTACTTGAAGAAGATGATAGAGAGGTTTTTGATAGAACTTTAGATGAATTAAATAATGATTTTAGTGATATTGAAAATTTAGAGAATGTTGTAATCACATATGATTTTGATATCATTGATAACAAGATCTATTTTAGGGAATTTGAAGATTTGGGCAATGCCATGCAAAACTGGATTTATGATTTTAATACTATTCTTAAGGATAGTCGTTTAGATGCAAAGGAAACAATGCACAGAGTTAAATCAACTAGTGTAAATGTTAAACATTCTGATGGAAGTTCAACTATAATGATATGGACTAAGGTATGGAATTTACTCACTGGTACTTGGACAGAATCACTTAAAATTGAAGACTGTGACGAAAATGATAATTGTGAGGGGACAGATATTCTTTCTAATAGTGAAGGTTCATATGAGTTCATTAGTTCTGATGAAGATAATGATTTCTGGGAGGATCCTAGGTTGGATGGAGCATATATAATTTCTCTTAATGAGATCGGTTTATTTGATTTAGATTTTTCAAAAGAAAGTCTCGCATTAAATTGTCTTTTTGGCGCATATCATTAAAATGAATTTTTTTAAAAAGTTATTTCTTTTTTCTTTGTTGTAGAATCTGACCTAATGAAAACAAAAGTGTCACATTTTTTCCAAAAAAGAATTACTTTTTTCAATACCCAAATCTACGTTCTCTAGCTTGGTATGAATTAATCACTTGAACTAAATCTTGTTTTGTGAATTCTGGCCAGAACTTATCTAAGAAAAACCATTCACTATACCAGGATTGCCAGATTAAAAAGTTAGAAGTTCTTTTATCTCCACCTGTTCTAATGATGATCTCTGGTTCGCTTTTAAGATATAAATATTTAGAAAATTTTTCTTGATCAAAATTATCAATAGCTTCAGTGACATTTTTTTTATTGTTTTTGATCAAATCTTTGGCAGCTTTCTTAATTCCATCAATAATCTCTTCTCTACCACCATAAGCCATTGCAAAATTAATGATTCTTTTAGTATGAGTTTTTGTTTTTTCTTTAATTTTATTCATCATCTCCCGAAGATTTTTTGGGAACATGTCTAGTCTACCTACAAAATTGATTCTGATACCTTCTTTTTTTATCAATTTGATATTTTCTTCTAAAAATTTTGTTAACCCAGTTTTGAATAATTCTAATAAATAACTGACTTCTTCCTTGCTTCTGTTAAAATTCTGTACTGAGAAAGTGTATAAAGTTAATTCTTTAATATTAAACTCTGGTACCCATTCAAGAATTAAATTTTTAAGATTTTTTAAACCAGCTTCATGACCACTTTTTGTAGAAAGATTTAATTTTTTAGCATATCTTCTATTCCCATCAAGAATTATTCCTAAATGTTTGATTGGCCTATTAATTAACTCTGTGGTTGCATTAGTTACCATAAAGATGTGGTTTTAGTTACCTATTTAATAATCTTGTGCATTTTGGTTGTCAGAATAAGTTTGTCGTGCTAATTCTAATTCTTCAGTTTTTATTTGATTAAGATTATTTTTAAAATAATTAGCACCAACATTTATCGCAGTTGTTAATCCTAAACAATAAAGTCCTGTTAAAACTCCTGAACTAACATCCATATTATTTGAATGTCTTCCAAAATAACCCATTAATGGGAATACGCTACCAAAACTTGTTCCAACCACTACACTTTTCAAAATGTCTTCCAATTCTTTATTTTTTTTCATGTTTAATCTTGGTCATTGAAGTTTTCTAAACTTAATTGTTCTTTAACTTTTTTTTCTTTGATTTTCTTAACCATTTCATCTTCTGATTCAAGAATCTTTTGAATTTCTTTAGCTCTTTCAACTACTGATTTTGGCATTCCTGCAAGTTTTGCAACATGGACACCGTGACTTTGGTCAGTTCCTCCTCTGATCAGTTTTCTTAAAAAAATTATTTCTCCATTAATATCTTTTACTGCAACATTATAATTATTAATTTTTTCAAATTTTTCTTCCATTTTGTTCAAAACATGGTAATGTGTAGCAAACATTGTTTTGGCTTTAACTCGATTATAAATGTGTTCGGCAGTACTCCAAGCGATAGAAACACCATCAAAAGTGCTTGTTCCTCGTCCGATCTCATCAAGGATAATAAGACTTTTCGAAGTAGCGTTGTTTAATATGTTGGCAGTTTCTAACATTTCGACCATGAAGGTTGATTGACCAGAACTCAGATCGTCATGAGCTCCAACCCTAGTGAAAATTCTGTCTACAATACTTAGGTTTGCAGATTCAGCAGGAACAAAACAACCAATCTGTGCCATTAAAGAGATTAAAGCAGTCTGTCTCATTATTGTAGATTTTCCAGAAGTGTTAGGACCAGTAATGATCATTATTTCACCGTTATTAATGATGGTGTCATTAGGGATAAAATTGTTCTCAATTTGTTCAATTACGGGATGTCGTCCTTTGATAATCTCAAAGGTATTATCGTCATTAAATACAGGCTGTGAATAATTGTTATCCATAGAGATAACACTAAATGAGATTAAAACATCAAGTAATGCTAAACTTTTTGCAGTTTTTTGTAATGGGATTGTATAACCTTTTATTTGTTGTATTATTTTTTGGAAAAGGTCGAATTCTAATACTTTTATTTTTTCTTCTGCACCAAGGATTTTTTCCTCTTCAACTTTCAATTCTTCAGTAATATATCTCTCAGCGTTAGCTAAAGTTTGTTTTCTGATATAATGATCTGGGACAAGGTGAGCATTTTTCCTAGTAACTTCTAAGTAATATCCAAAAACCCTATTGAAAGAAATTTTCAAGCTGGAAATTTTAGTTTTTTCTTTCTCCTTATTTTCAATTTCTTGTAAATAATGTTTAGAATTAGTTTTAATCTCTAATAATGAATCTAGTTCAGGATTAAAATTTGGTTTTATTACTCCTCCTTCTCTTATTGTAGTTGGTGGTTCTTCTCTTATTGATACATGAAGGATTTCATGTAATGATTGAAAAGTTTCAAAACCAGAGATTGTTTGAAGTAGTTGTGAGTTTAGTTGAGAAAGAATTAATTTAATCTCTGGTAATTTTTCTAAAGATTGTTTCAATGAGATTAAATCTTTGGGGTTAGCATTAC
>CAYMTF010000041.1:0-1127 GCA_964393295.1 uncultured Methanosarcinales archaeon
AAACGTGCACCATCCCAGCATTATATGCGACAAACCCCAATAATTTTGAATCTTTTTCGTTAGCCCACGACCTAACACGAACAAATGGACGGCTAGATCTTTTTCTAGGCCAGAACTGCATACTTCCTCTTCTTGGATTTCTTGATTTTCCCATTTTTTATCTAAATATAAATACCTTATGTTTATTCTTAATTAAGTAATAATCAAATTGAAATATTATCACTGTGGCACGCATTAAAACGGTTAACTTTTAACAGCCTCTTATTGATTTTCATCAAGAAACATTGATGAAAATCTTTTCAGGCCAATCTCCTCCGAAAACATTTATTTGAAAACTCAAACAGTTTGGTTTCGAAACCCGTTTTTAATCTTAATATTGAGGATGAAAGAGGTTTATTTATAAACCTTTCTAAGTTTAAAATGGTATTAAACTGATATCTTAATAGGATGGAAAAGTTATTCTTCGCTAACTTTCTTTTTGAAACATTCGACATTTATATTTTTTTTAAAAAGCCCTGCCGGATTAAATCCATCTAAATCCACTTTAACCCAACTTTCTTTCCCACAGCCACAAGAACTAACAATATAATGCAATTCACCTTCCCAACAAGATTCGCTTTTATCTTTAGAGAGTGGATTAGAACAATAATTACATGAAAAGAAATCATCTAAATCTTTTTCTTCAATCATTAATAATCAAAATATACAACAAAGTTTTTATATATCTTTCCATAAAATTAAACACATGACTTATATTTATTCAAATCTAATTGGATCATTTGTAATATCTGAATCATTACAATCAGAGCACAAATTTGAGATCAAAGAATGTAAAAAATTCAAAAATTTAAAAGAATTCCTTAATAAAGATAAAATTGAAAAACAATTAGTTAAAAAAAATTCAAAATCAAAAGTAGCAACAGCCAAAGAAGCACAACAATTCCTAGGATTATTTAATAAACCAGAATATTTTGACATCTTTCGAGAAAGGAATTTTTCTTACACTAGGCAATTAATAAAAGAATCAATTAATGAAGATAACTTGATTGTTCAGACCATCTCAAATATTAATGACTTAGACAAAACAAACAATCAACTAAAATAATCCATCATCACACAAACAAAAA
>CAYMTF010000041.1:1137-6041 GCA_964393295.1 uncultured Methanosarcinales archaeon
GTTTGATTTATTCCTCCCAGAATTAAGTGAGAGTACAAGTAATCATGAAGCTTTTACTAATTTAGTTTTAGAAAAGTCAAGGACACAACTTCTTAAAGAATTAAAACTTAAAGAAGAAGATTCAATGGGTAAAAAACTGGATAAAAATGATATTGAGGAAATCAAACATCTTGCTAAACAATTAAAGGGGATTTATGAATTACGATCTTCACACGAGGAATACCTTGAAAAATTGATGAAAAAATATTGTCCGAACTTATTAGAACTTGCAGGAGTAACAATTGGCGCAAAATTATTTGACCATGGTAAAAGTTTGAAAAGATTAGCTTTGTTACCTTCTTCAACCATCCAACTTTTTGGTGCAGAAAAGGCTTTATTCAGACATATGAAAACAGGTGCACCATCCCCAAAATACGGTGTGATATTCACCCATCCATTAGTTCAACGGTCTAGGAGGAAAAACCAAGGAATAATGGCAAGAATGCTAGCAAGTAAACTTTCATTGGCAGTAAAAATTGATTTTTTCAAAGGTAAATTTATTGCTGATAAAATGAAAGAAGACCTGGATAAAAAATTTAATAAATTGAACTCTTAATTTCTTATCAATTTTAATACCAGTAGAACAACTAAATAATTCTAAGAGACTTAATTTTAAAAAAGAAATAAAAAGGAACTTTGCCTGCTCATCAGTTACTACCGCCGGCTATAAGGAAGCCATGGTGTTCACATAATCATTGCAAGTTGCAATCCTTATTATTCCTTTAAATAAAAATTAACCTGTGATCATATCAAAGTCTTCTTCTTCTTCCATCCTAAAAACTTTATCAATTGCCTTAATAAAATCCTCATATAGAATATGATCTCTTTTTTCTCTAATTGCAAAATATCCTGCTTCTGTACACACCGCTTTGATCTCAGCACCACTAAAATCTTCTGTCTCTTTTGCTAATTCTTTTAATTTGACTTTTTTAAGGTTCATTCTTGCAGAATGGACTTTAAATATCTCTAATCTTCCTTGTTCATCTGGTAAATTAACTTCGATTAATCTATCTAGTCTCCCGGGTCTCATTATAGCATGATCAAGGATATCCCTTCTATTGGTTGCTGCAATAACTTTAATATTACCAAGCGGTTCGAAACCATCTAATTCAGCTAAAAGTTGCATGAATGTACGATTAACCTCTCTCTCTCCAGAAGTTCCAGTCTCAGTCCTCATTGCTGCTAAAGCGTCAAGCTCATCAATAAAAATTATTGCAGGAGCTTTTTGTCTTGCTAATGCAAAAATTTCTTTAACCAATTTAGCCCCTTCTCCAATAAATTTCTGTACTAATTCTGAACCAACAATCTCAATAAAAGTTGCAGATGTACTATGAGCAACTGCTTTCGCTAACAAAGTTTTTCCAGTTCCAGGTGGACCATACAACAACACCCCTTTAGGCGGTGTAATACCAACTTTTTCAAACAGTTCTGGTTTCTTTAAAGGTAACTCTATAACTTCTTTAATTTCTGCAATAGTTTCTTTTAACCCACCGACTTGTTTCCAATCTTCGTTAGGTTTTTCCATTATCACATATTTTTCAACTTCAAAATTTTTAGAAGATTCAATCTTCTGCACTATGTTCAAAGATTTTTGTTCCACCAGAACTGAATCCCCTTTATTCACTTGGCCTTTCGCACTATCAGCAATAAAAGAATAAAATTTATTCCCATTAGAAAGTTTAATTATTGCTTTGTCACCAAATATACTAACTAATTCCGCCACCAACAGTGCTGGTTTTTTGAAATTTTCAAGTTCATTATGAGTCTTATTAAATAATGCCCTAAGTAAGCCCGCTTCTTCCTCTAATCGATTCAATGAAGAAGACAATACCTGGTTCTCCTCTTCTAATTTAGCAATTTGAATCTCTTCTTCACTTAACTTTTTTACTTGGTCATTTACAGAGGTGATATTATCCCCTTCAATATCTATTACTTCATCAGCTTCTTGAATCCCTGAGTCTGATTGTAACATTATAGCAACTTCTTCATCAGTCATTGAATATTTTTCATTTTTCGCCATTTTAATTAATTATCATTAAGTTTATGCTTTGAGTAGTATTAAAATACAACCACAGTTAAAAAGTATTACTATTATTTAATATTATTTATAAAATGATCTTAAAATATTAAATTTATTAACTCAATCAAAAAATTGACCATAGTACCATATGAAATCCCAAACAAGAATACTACAACTAGAATAATAATTAACGCTGCTAAAACGAATCTTAAAAGAGAAGATAAAATCTTCCCCAAGAATAAAAATAAGATAATTAAAATTGTAAAAAAGATGATTGTAGTTATTGTCATATTAAAACAAGAAGGAAACAATCCTATTTAATAATTTCTAAGGTAATTAAAAATTATCTCTTTTTCAGTTCTATTGTTTGGGTTGGAAAAGGGATCTCAATTTTTAGTTTATTTAACAGATTATAAATTCTTTCTGTTGCTTCTAATTTTTTAGAATAAGCTTCTTTCCAATTTTTTACCCAGAATAATGCTTTAAATTTTAATGAAAAATCACCCATCTCAATAAACACACAACCTGGTTCAGGGTCAGTTAAGATGATCCCCTCAATAGTAGATATCTCCTTAATAATTGCTTTTTTTACTTTCTCAACATTAGTCCCATAAACTACTCCAAAATCAACAACTACCCTTAATTTAGGGTTTGGTTGAGTATAATTTTGAATCCTACTATTAGCTAAATATCCATTTGGTATATTCAATAATTGATTATCATAAGTACGCATTTTAGTACTTCTTAATCCAATATCAACAATTTCTCCAACTTCTCCACTTTCAATTTTAATCTTGTCACCAGTCTTATAAGTCTGGTCTAGAATTAAAGAGATGCCCCCTAAGACATTTTTCAGAGAATCTTGTAAAGCCAAACCAATTACAATTCCACTTATCCCTACTCCTGCAAGATAAGGTGCTATATTTATGCCCCAAATATTTAGTACCCACATAAAAGAAACAACAACAAATATTACTTTTGAAAATTTATGAAATAAAGGTAATAAGACCTCGTCAAGTTGAGTTTTAGTTTTCTTAGCAAAAGTTTTCCCCCATACCTCAATGATAACTTCTAACATCCTTGACAAAATGAATACAAACACTAATGCCATCATGGTACTCACCATCTGATCTGCAATAGAACCAAGTTTAAGGTTTAACATTGCTAACTTTAATCCTTGGGCAACAATCAAATAGAAAAATGGTTTTTTAATCTGTTCTAATATTAAATCATCTAATTCTGTTTCAGTATTTGCTGCAAACTTTTCTAAATAATTTGCAAAAATAAATAATAATAACTTTGCAGAAGCAGCTGCAGCTAGAATAATTAACCCGGATATAAGAAACGGATTTAATAGGATTGGAAATTTGATAAGTATGTCAGTTAACAAAGAATCTAATACCATGTTTGAAGTGAGAAGAAATCAGTTTATAAAATTATCTAAAAAAGAAAAAAAATTATTGTCTTCTTCGCATTGCTACAAATCCGCCAACTACTGTTAATAAAAGTAATGCTATTGCGTAATCACTAAATTCTGGGACTGCCCCTTGACCACTGCCGCTCCCACTTTCAGTCTGACAATATTCATCACAACCATCCCCATTAGCAACATTACCGTCATCACATGTTTCGTTACCTTCAACAACGCCATTACCACAAGTTGAATTACCTCCTTCACCACCCGAGTTCATTACTGGGACATATGCGTACTCTTGGGAATTTACTGATTCAACCTTACTTATTAAAGTATTAGCTCCAGCAACCAAAGTTATATCACCATTAGAAATCTCTTCTGTTGAGTAAACGGAATCCGGACTAACAGAATCCATATCATTAATAGAATTAATACTATTCCATACCCTAACTAAATCATTACCTGGAGATAAAGGAATTGTTAAAAATTTAGCTATTGGAACTTCTAAACTAGCAGAATCAAAAATTTTTACTAGTACTCTCCCATTTTGACTGTCAACTTGAAATACTCTGTTTTCCCACTCTTGATCTTCCATATCCATGTTAGGGATCTCAAATACCATCTCATCATTCAAATTTTCAAATCTCACATTACGAAATCTTGGGTTTGAAGAGGAGTCATAACTATCAATTTCCCAACCCTCTTTGGCACCATCTGTAAAAGAAGCACTAAAAGTAGGAGGCAGAGTGTCTCGATATAATGATTCAACCTCTGAATCAGTTAAAGCCGTATTGTAGATGATGACATCATCAAAATGCCCATTTGTAGGATATACCCCGTTTAATGAGCCAATACCTTGAACCGCATTATAGCTAGTTAAAGGATAAGGGTTATCTAAATCTGAAACAGAAATTGTGTCTCCTACACCGTCTACATATAATTTCATCCCCCCAAACTGTGCCCCAGCTGGATCTCCACCTTCAAAAGTGGCAACTACGTGATACCAAACATTAGAGTTTAGAGCCTGAGTTCTAACAGTACCTTGAATATTATCTCCTGGGATTGAAAATTTTATCTCACCACTTTCTAAAGAAACCCTACGATACCCTTGAGAACCACCAACATTCCATAAGATCTGATGTGGACTTTGCATCAGTTGAACCACCACCAATATAATCATCCCACAAGGTGACTCCACCTAGATCTACATAATCATCTACCCCATCAAAAGAATACACATTACCCCTTTCACTATCCTGGGTTGGTATTGCTCCTTGAACTGTACCGTGATTGTCATTACCTGATTCATCATTTGCATTACCATCTAAAGGGTAATCAGCAACCAAAGAACCTTCAACAAAAATTTCTCTAATCTCCTCTTCCGAAAGAGCTCGGCTCCAAATACCAAGTTCATCTATTGCCCCATCATAT
>CAYMTF010000042.1:0-6011 GCA_964393295.1 uncultured Methanosarcinales archaeon
CTTTCTTTTTAGCAACTTTCCGCTTAGCTGGAGCTTTCCGTTTAACTGCTTTCTTTTTAGCCATTTTAACACCTCTTTTTTAGATATAACAAATCATTATAATCTAAACAGTAGAAAAGAATTTTAGGTATTTAAACATTTCTTTTTTGAACTCGGTTTTAGGACACTAGTTTAGGACAAGTACTATGGATGAAACTAATGATTTCTAACAATATCTTAATCAAAAAACCATGATACTCGACGAGAAATTAATCCCAAAAGTTAAAAGGCGTCCAAATTATCAAAAAATAAACAAAACTTTAAAAACAAAACAACATATAAAAAAAATAAAAAAAATAAAAAAACACAATATTAAAATGATAACTAGTATTTGGACAGAAAAATATAGACCACAAAAATTTGAACAGGTCGTTGGGCAGAAAGATATCGTCGACAAAATTAAAGCTTTTGTTAAAACAAAAAGTATGCCCCACCTATTATTCTCTGGTTCAGCAGGGATCGGAAAAACAACCTTGTCATTAGTTATAGCAAAGGAATTGTTTGGGGAAAATTGGAGAAACAACATTTTAGAACTTAATGCTAGTGATGAAAGAGGAATAGATGTAGTTAGAACAAAAGTTAAAGATTTTGCACGTACAAAAGCTATTGGTGACGTTCCATTTAAAATAATTTATTTAGATGAAAGTGACGCTTTAACAAAAGATGCCCAACAAGCTTTAAGACGGACAATGGAGAACTATACCAAAACTTGTAGATTCATATTATCATGTAACTACTCATCTAAAATTATTGATCCAATTCAAAGTAGATGTGCAGTTTTTAGATTCAGGCCATTACCAAAAGAAGAAATCTTTAAAGTTATTGAAATGATCGCAAAAAATGAGAATCTTTTAATTAATAATGAAACTAAAGAATCATTATTTCAAGTTTGTGAGGGTGATTGTAGAAAACTAGAAAACATAATGCAAAGTTGTTCAGTTATCGACAAAGAATTTGACAAAGAATTAGTATACTCCATGGCTTCTGCAGCTAAACCACAAGAAATAAAAGAAATTCTTGAAAATGCTTTAGACCAAAATTTCCTATTAGCTAGAAAAAAACTTTTAGACCTTATGCTAAATTATGGTTTGTCTGGTTTAGATGTCATAAAACAGATCCAAAAGGAGATATGGAATTTAGAACAGATTAAAGATCTAATTAAAGTAAAACTGATTGACAAATGTGGGGAAATTGAATTTAGATTAGTTGAAGGGAGTGATGAATTTGTACAATTAGAATCTTTTTTAGCATTTATTATGCTAACTAATTTAAATCAAGAAAAAAGTTTATAATTTCTTAATCTCGAATGAGAAAACAAATTTATTTTTACTAAGATCGCCCTCAGAGGTATTTGCATAAACAAATTCTCTGTGATCCTCATTTACATAAATTGAAGATCCTTGATTATGTAATGCCTTTGTAAATGCTTCTTCACTTAATGTGTCAGCAATATGTAAATCTATTATTACTGATGGGAACGTAGCCAGGATTTGACAAATAAATCTATCTCCTTTATCCCAACTAATCCTTAAATGTTTTCTAGAGATCATTTGATAAGCAGGTGAATTAATAACTGGGACATTACCCCTCCCAATAATCACCCCTTCATTTTTATTAAAATGGATATTAAAATCTTGGTGATAACTAGAGGAGATATTAATTGTAAAAAAATTTGATTTAATATACTTATCAATCTTTTCAAAATCTAAAACATCACCTTGTAAATCACCAAACTCTTTCTTCAAATCCTTTATTACCCCACTTAAATGGGAAGCCCTTAAATGAACATTTTGAACTAATGTATCTTTTTTATTCTTTTTTAAAATCCTTACAGCATTAGAAAATTCAGCTATATGATCCTTCAATGAACCTATCTTCTTTGCTAATGGATCTATTTCTCCTAAGATATCATCAATTTCTTTATCTCTTAATTTAGCCCAATCTTCAGCATTTTTCTTTTTAAGGAAATTTTTCATTATATCTTACCAAAAAACCATAAATTATTCCGCACTTTGTTTAATTCTCAAAGTCTCTTGAATCAAATCTTGATAAGTATAAGATAAAACTAATTTAACTGATTTAGAATATAACTCATCTTCAGTTAATGCATTATTAAGACGACAAATAACTTCCGCTTGACCATCAATTAATCTTGCTTCGTTTTCTCTCCCACCAGATTTACATTCCCATTCTGAGGGGTTATCAATAGAATAAGAAACTTGACTAAACCTTTTATCAAATTCTTGACCCTCAATAGTTGAATCTCCTGTACCTGAATTCTTAATCTTGAATTTAAGTACAATTACACCTTTACCACCTGTTTCTTCTTCAACAGAAATCACAGTAATCGGAGCTGATGAGACTGATATCTTTTTGTTTTCCTGTATTTTACATACTCTGTCATCAGTTATATCACCTTTAAAACAAACATCACTAACTATCACTTGAGTGCTATAATCATAATCGTAATTTAAATTCCAAGTAATATCTGTATAACCTATCACTTCAGATAAATAACGAGCATCATCATTAGTTGTGAATGAAATTAACTCTTCCCCACCATTTGGATTAAATTCAGATATCTTCTCAATCTCTAAAGTGTTTGACTTGTCCCAGCTTGGTATATTACTAAAATCACTTTGTGCTGGACCTAACAAACTAAGACGAATGTCTCCCGCTTCTAAACTATTTTCTCCTTTATTGTTTACAATTATAGTCATAGGGAACGCATCAGTATCAAAAATGGTATAAACACCTGATTCCATAATACTTAATGGTTCAAAACTTACAACTACCCCGTTTGTCCCACCAATAAAAGCACTCCCTACATTAGTAGTTGTTTGTTTATTCCCACTACAGGACACTAAAAATAAGGACGTAATTACTAAAGAAACGATTATTAACTTTTTTATATTCATCTTTTTTACCTCTTTTGATAATTAACAAATAATCTCAATTTGTATCTAATAAAAGACAACAAACATTTTGGCTATAAAAATTCTTCGCTTTTATAATCAAAATATTCTAAATAAAAAAAAGAAATCTCCCCAACAATTAAGGAGTTTTTACAACCTGTAAAGATTTTGAGATACTAGTCATATAATTATAATCCAAACTAATCATCAAAGGAGTTTCATATGCACTAGCCCCATTAATATCAAAACTACACATAATCTTCCCCATACCATTAGATAACCTTAATACCCGATCTGAAGGAGTACAAGAAACTAGTGAACCACCAGTCATCTCAACATCAAAATTAACCTTATCTAAATCATCGTAACCTACATTTGATTCACCACAATTACTAATTGCGCTATATGGACTTAATACTTTCCCAGATCCGAAGTTCTTAACAGATATCTCAAACATGGCCGTTCCACCAATCATCTCAACACCAACTGAGGAAACACTTACTGGGCCACCCTGACCCCCTGCCATACCAATGTCTTTAGGGATACATGATTTCTGTTGAGCAGTCACATCATAAAATAATGGATCAACACAAACAAGAGGGTTAGCTTTTGTTTGATATTTATAGCACAATTGCAAATTTAAATTAGGGGAATATTCAAATATATTATCAGGAAGGTTAATAGCAGTAGTTTTATACTCAATTTGTTTAAAACCACCATCGAGATTATAAACATCTTTCCCATCTATGTCTCCACATGCTTGTGGGTGGTCAATATTACGAATTATATTTGGGTCGAAACCACCCAGTCTCACAAAACAATCACCAGGATTAAGATCATAATTCCCTTTATTTTTAACTTCTATTAAAGCTACTAAATCATTAATATCATAAATTTTTGATGGTGGATAATTAGTTACAAAATTAACTTCAACACCACTAGTCCCAGTTTGAGCCCTAGCCAAAGCAGAAGCAGTTTGATCTGCATTTTCACCTTGCGATAAGCGATTACATGAAGTTAAGAATAACAGACATAATAAAACTACTAAAGAGAGAGATAATGACTTTGATATTTTCTTTTTTTGAAATTGATTAAACATTTTTATATCTCTAATATTTTTTTATTTATATAACTTTCTAGGTTGAAAATTATTCTAATAAATTAAAAGACCCTTTTATCTTTTCTGAATAAGTAAAATGATACGAAATATGTAATGATGTCTCATAACTACTTGAAGCAATTATTGCTGAATTACAAACAAGTTGTACTTTCTGTTCCTCTTCAAAAATAAACATGTTTGAGTTGGAATTTGAATTTTTTCTAAACTCACATTCCATGCTTTCACCGCCAATTTTGTAATCTGTAAGAGTTATACTTTCTGCTTCACCAGACCCCTTATTTTCAATTGATATAATAAACCGGATCTCCTTATCCCCTCCTGTATTTGTAATCTGTTCAATTTCAGTTATAGATAATGGTGCCCCTTGCCCATAAAAAGTTTAAGTATCTTGAGCCTTACACCCGCCATCATAAACCTCATAAGAAGAAGGGTTTACACAAACAGTGGTTACTAACTCATTAGAATAATCATAACCTGCTTTTACAAAAAAAGTAGCATCATAACGCTCTGCCCCACGTTTTAACTCTTTTGTCTGACCAGAAAAATCAATATGATTTATATCTCCTGAAGGATTTTCTATATTTTTTCCATACATATATGTACTACCTACTGGAAAACGTTTGCCTTCATTTAAATCATGCACCTCAATAAATTGACTATCAAAACCTAACACTTCAATAGTTCCATCAAATAATTTATATGCACCCTGATTACTTAATTTGATAGCAATACTAAATACTGAATTAACAAAAACGTTCTCTGGTGGATAATTTTCAACTAACTCAATCTTCAACCCATTGTATCCAGATTGGTAATTCTGTTCCAAATTAACACTTACTTCCTCTTGACTTGAACCCCTATTACAAGAAGTTAAAAATAAAAATATTAACAATACAATTAATGACAAAAACAATTTATGTTTAATTATATTTTTATATCTAATCATTCTTTTTCCACCATCAAAACAGATTAAGTTAAAAGGTTCACCTTAATATTTTGAACTTTCTCTATCCTATAATCATAATCTAAATAAGCATTATATGTATTTAGTAAAAAATCTGCGTCATCTAATTTTGATTTAATCTCATCAGACATCTCTAAAAAACATAGCCCCAATGGGATCTTATCTCCATCCCTCATATCATCCGGTAATGTCACATCACTTTCTCCCCCAGAAATGCAGTTGTATTCCCCATCGGAAACAATAAAGTCAGGGTCCAACTCCAACTTATAATTATCTACTTTAGTAATTTTACCATTTTTTAAATTTTCTAATGCAGAAATCAAAATAACCGTATCATCCTCTTCTATGATTGGATTAGTCTCAGGTTCGCCAAAAGCAAAGTTTATACGTGCAAATTCATCTGCAGAACCAGAATGCTTAGAGCTACCAGAAACAAATTCATTTTTTGCTTCTTTTAACAATTGATTATCTTCATCATATTGTTCTACAAACATTCTTGTAAGATAAGACTCCGTCTTTAATCCTTCAAACTCCGCATAAAATTGAATTTTACTACTCCCATTAAGTTCCCATCCCTCTGGAGCTTTACAAATTCTACTAATTACTTCATCTTTCTTATTAGTTTCAATTACTTCTTTCCCCTCTGGGATTATAACTCCTTCTAATTCAAAATCCCTGTTATTGGAATCGATAGCAGGAAACTTACACCCTACTCTTACCTTAAGATCTAACTCATGAGGGTTCTTTAAATCTAAAGTCAAGGGGTATTGCACCATCTGACCAACCTTTCTAGTAACTTCTTTAGGAAACGTATCACTATCTATAATAAACTCAGCACTTGTTTCTTCAACAATATCACGGTCAATAGTACCACTAATTGTTTGTCCTTCCGCTTCTAATCTTTGTCTCTCACTTGTAACACAATTAGAGTCTAAAACTCCAGTGTCATCAGTACATTTAGCTTTAATCTCAT
>CAYMTF010000043.1:0-3868 GCA_964393295.1 uncultured Methanosarcinales archaeon
ATGCTGGAGTGCCGGACACCCCATATTCCTGACCTGCAGCCAAATCAGCATCAACTTCAGCAGCATTTTCTTCATCTACCAAACATTCTTTGAAAGTGTCCATATCTAACTCTAAATCTTCAGCCCAAGTCAGATACATATCAGCAGATAAATCAGCTTGATTCTCAAACAATAAGTCATGATACTCCCAAAATTTACCCTGATCATTTGCACACTCAGCTGCGATTGCAGATGGTTTAGCTTCAGGATGAAATCCTAATGGAAAATCTCTAAATACAATCCTTACAACTCCAGATTCGACATATTTATCTTTTATCTGATTAATTACTTCTGCGCCCCTATTACAGAAAGGACATTGGAAATCTGAAAACTCAACAATTGTAATCGGTGCATTCTCATCACCAATTGATGGATCATCATCAACTGAAATAGTCTCAGCATCTCCTGCATCAAACGCTTCAGCTTCAACAACTGTTGTTTTCAACTCGAAACCTTGAGGAAAAAACAAACCACCATCTTTAGTTACATAAGAGTCTATGCTTTGGCCTGCAACAGACAAAGTTAATTTAAATAAATTCCCCAACTCTTCTGAAGATTCTAGCTCTGCAGTAAATGGAGCTTGTAACAATTCGCTATTGACATATTCTAAAGCTTTATTTTCGGCTTCACTGATGGAAATCATCTCCCCACTATCACCAGTAATACTATTAAAACCACCAGTAAAAATTGATACTATCAAAAGTATAGTAAGTATACCTACCAAATTTTTCCACGTGCTAATCTTAGTGAAAATTCCCTCATTAGAGGCCTCACTATCGTCACCCCATGGGTCAACTTTCGTAGTAACAGTCTCAGCTTCTGCTATCACTTTTTTTGCTGCCTTTTTAACAGGTTCAATTTTAATTTCTTCTTTTTTAATTTCTTTTTTAGAAATTTTAGTTTTAGTTTCTTCTTTCTTTTCTGCCATTTTATTTATCTCTAATTTTGCAGATCGTTTATTTGAATCTTTTTTGGAAGACTTCTTTTTAGTATTTTCTTCATCTAAAATTTCTTCACCAAAAAAAGATTCATCAATCTCATCCATTTTCTTTTGTTCCATTGAGACCACCTCATTGATTTTTTTTCAAGAAAAATATATATAAAGATTTGGGTTTTTCAAAAGATAAATAAAAAAGAGACATATATTTTATTTGTTTTCTTCGAAAACCATATGGTATTGACTAAAAATCATCATTTTATTAATTTAAATAGGAATTGAACTTGTCAAAGACATAACTGTAGATTGATAAAATTTAAATAAAAATTTTGAACTTGTTAAAATGAAAAGATATGAGTTTATTTAATAGAACTAAACAAGATGAATATTGGGAACGAAAAAAAAGTTCTTGGGGAGATATTAAAAATACACCTGTAATCTCTGAATTAGGAACAACTTTTGAAGAAAGTTATCAGATTGTTAATAAAAAAAAGTTAGAAAGCTTGATTTCTGAATCTCAGATTATAACTGTTTGTGGTGCCTATTTCGGTGATGAAGGTAAAGGTAAAATTACCCATGCATTAGCAGAACTTGATTCGATTAAAGCCGTGGCTAGAGTTAACTCTGGTGCTAACGCAGGGCATACTGTTTATCACCAAGGCATTAAAATGGTCTTTCATGTTATGCCTTCCGCAATAACTAGTGATAAACCCTGTTATATTGGTCATGAAACAGTCATAGACCCAATTAGTTTTGTTGATAAAGAAATTGAACAGTTGATTAGGAATGATATCAATTATGAAAATTTAAAAGTTGGAAATTTCTTCATTACTACTCCGTACCATAGAATCATGGACCTATTAAAAAGTGAACATAATTCTTCAACTGGTGTTGGTATAGCTCCCTCGCATTCTTCCAAAATGTGGAAAACTTCCCCAAGACTAGATGACTTGTTCAATTCTAACTCTACATTAGAAAGAATATTTGAAAAAGATTTGAAACATTATTGGGGATTTGTAGCAGAAAGAGGATTAAAAGAAGAGGACATGATTATAAAATTACAACAAATGAGGGAGGACCCTAGAACTATCAGAAAAGTACCTCCTCACCTTTTAGAATTTCTTACCGCTGAGAACAAATCAAAATTCTTGATTGAGAGTTATAAACAAAATGTTGTAGATAATAAATTATTCCCAAAACAGATTAATGTTGAAAAAGAATTAAATGAGATCTTAAAAAAGGGGCAAAAAATAATCCTAGAGGGACCACAATCATATTTTTTATCCAATGGGATCCAACAGTGTCATAGACACGGCACCTCTGCATACACACATTCTTCAGGTATTGTTTCTTCTGCAAACCTAAATATAGACAGATATAAAGTTCTAACAATAAATGTTGCAAAATTCCCTGGTTCTTCAAGAGTTGGGATTGGAAATATTCCATCCTCTTTTACGGAACAGGATAGATTTTCATCTGAAGGGATCGATGATTTTAGTAATCTTGAAGGAGCTTGTTTAAACTTTGATGAAATCCAAAAATTTTATTTCAGTAGCATTAAAAAAAATGGAATACTTGAACCAACAATATATAAGGATAAAACAGGAGATTATTTGATCTGTGAAGCTATGGCGATCAGTTCTTCACAATATTTTAATGAAAAAGGAGCCACAACCAACAAACCACGAATAGTAGGGTTGTATGATTGTGTTATGGGAGCTCAAGTTGCAGAAACACAAGGTCCAAATTTAGTTATTTCAGCTATGGACAGGGGAGATTTATGTGATGAAGTTGGGATTACTATAGGTTATGTAGTAAACTTGCCAAAAGGAGTAGATCTCTCTTCAGACAAGAATGGTGAATTTATATATTCTAATGGGATCAAATATCGTTCAGGAGACATAATTAAAGCTGGGGATCAAGTACCAAATAGTCAAGTATTACATTATTGTCACTCTATTACTAAAGTCTTACAAGGATGGAAAGATACTCCTATAGGTTCTAACAATGAAGAATTAAAAGAAGGGTCTTTATTACCAAAAAATCCCAGTAGAGTTATTAGTGAAATTGAACTGGCTTCAATGTTATTGCAATAGGTAATGGGGTTAATGGAGAGAACCTATTATATCTTAATAAGAATGATGATGCAATGACAAAAATTAATGAATTGACACAATAATAATACTAAACAAGAATTAAAAAGAATAAAATTAAATAATGTCCTCTTCTGCCACAACAATAAAATCCCCTGTTGCAATAACAGCGGAGAAAGGAATTAAAATTTGATTATTTTTATCTTTTTCTAACTCCATTTTATCAGTATAAGAAGTTGGATTCCTTAATAATAAATGAATTAATTCCCCAGAACTAACCTCAAACACAAGATCACCAACATCGCCAAATTTTTTACCTGATTTAGATACAATAGTTTTACCTAATAACTCTTTAGAATAATTCTTTTCTTTTTCCATACAATATCTCCTCACTTAAATTAAAAACTATAATAGATTAAAATAGTAACTATAATGTATATAAAGTTTTTGGTATACAAAAGTGATATTTTAGAGATGAATAATGAATCAGTTAGTTGTTTCTAAATACATCTCGTGAATATACCTAGGCGAGATTTGTGATTAAAATCAATTTAATTCAAAAAGTTAATAAATTTAATCCAAGATGGTATGGTATTATGGCAAAAAATAATGATGAAATTGTAAAAAGTGAGAAAATAGGTTTTCACAAAGGAAGTTTAACAACCCTCACTAAAGAGAGAGAAGAACTAGCAAGGATCTTGCAAATTGTGGAGCAATTAATGCAAATGCATATTACTGAATTAAAAAATTTGGGTGTTGACCTTGAAAAGCAGGATAAAACTAAAAAACTTAAAGGGAA
>CAYMTF010000043.1:3878-6000 GCA_964393295.1 uncultured Methanosarcinales archaeon
TTAAAGAATAAATTTATAACTATTTTATTTTTATTTCTATATAATTAAATTTAAAAAAAAGAAAAAAACTTTCTTGGCATTATCTCTTCCTTCTAGGCCCACTAACAAGCAAAGCTAAAAAGAAAACTAATACCGCAAAAGCAATTACAACTCCAGCGATTAACCAAGCTAAAGACATAAAGTCATCAGTTGAAGAATCACTTGAACTAGAGGTAGAGGTTGAACTTCCTTCTGTAGATGTTAAAGTTGTTACAGTAGTTGTACTTTCTTCTTCATCATCAGAAGTAGAAGAAGTAGTAGTTGTACTAGCTGAACTACCTTCACTTAATTCTGCAGCAGAATCTCCATCGGTAGAACTCGTAGCTGAACTACTTGAAGAAGAGATGCCGTCATCTTTAAGATCTTGAGCATCTTCTCTTAAATCTTTAACATCTTCTTCCAATTCTTCTAACCTATCTTTCAGATCATCATAAAGATCATCACTAATTAAATCGTCATCATCTTTATCTTTCAAATCAGATTGAAGGTCGTCAATTTTGTCATCTAAGTCTTCAAGATCATCATCAAGATCATCTAAATCATCTTCAAGATCTTCAATTTCATCATCATCTTCATCGTCTACTGCATCCTCATACTCCTCGTGAATTTCTTCGTAATCATCTTTAAGGTCATCATAATCATTCTCCAAATCAATTACGTCTTGTTCTTCATCTGAAACATCTTCATTAACATCGATTTCAAAAGTAACAGTTAATTCAGCATCACTTTCATCTTCAAAGATTATAGTTACAGTATGGTCACCAATGTCATCATTGTCAGGAGTCCATTCAATACCTAATGTATAAGTTCCATCGCCATTATCAGTTAAATCGTTTGCATCAATATCCAAACTACTGTCATCATTTTTACAATCGTCACAATCAACATCAAATGATTTAAATGTAACATTTTCTTCATCTGGGTCTGAAACTACAATATCCAAAGAGAATTCAGTATCCTCATCAACATCTTGATCTTCAACACTTGCAGATAAAACTGGTGCATCATTAATATTAGCAACAGAGATATTAAAAGATTGATTCCCACTTAAATAGCCATCACTAACAGTTAAAGTTAATGTGTGAATACCCACATCATCATTACTTGGAGTCCAAGACAAAGTTGCAGTACCATCACCGTTATCAGTTAAATCACTATTATCTAAAGTTGAAACTGAACCAGCAAAAGTGTTAGCAAAACTATCTTCTACCAAAGTAAATTCTAAAGTATCAGCGTCAGCATCAGAAGCATTAAAACTTAATGTAAATAATGAACCTTGTGTTGCATCATTTTCAGATTCAATACTTTCTAAAACTGGAGCTACATTACTCTCAACAGTTATTAAAAATGATTCTGTAGCATTCTCGCCATCATTATCTGTTACTTCAACAGTAAATTCAAAAGTACTTCCAATCTCAGCATTATCAGGGGTCCAAGTTAATAGACCGTTTGAATCAATAACTGGTGCTTCTGTAGCTGCAGGATTGGATGAAACATCATAACTTAACGCTTCAGTCACATCAACAGTTAAATCAACATCTGCTGATTCTGTTTGTAATGAAAATTCAATTCCAACACCTGTATCTGCATTAACAGCAGCAGCTGTATCTGTAATTTCAGTTATTGTTGGAGCGTCATTAATATTAGCTACAATGATGTTGAATAATTCATAATCTGTATCAGTTCCATCACTAACAGTAACAGTAACAGAATGAGAACCAACATCATCATTGGTAGGTGTCCAAGTTAAATCAGCAGTACCATCCCCATTATCAACAAAATGAGTAGCTACATCCAATGAACTTGATGGACTACCGAATGAATTCTCAACCATACTAAGTGTTAAAGATGCACCAACATCATCATCAGTTGCTGAAAAACCAATCACAGCTTCAACATCTTCATCAATGTTTTGTTCACCAATTGCTGCCAAAACAGGAGCATCATTAACTTCTGAAACAGTAATGATGAACTCTTGAGTGCTTTCTTCTCCACCATCATCAGCAACAGTTAAAGTCAAATTATGATCTCCAACATCAGCGTTAGTAGGTGTCCAAGTTAAATCAGCAGTACCGTCCACATT
>CAYMTF010000044.1:0-5965 GCA_964393295.1 uncultured Methanosarcinales archaeon
GGTTTTGTTGCTGCAAGAATTTATTTTTTTAAAAGTAAAGAGGTACCAATTTTACCATTCTCATTAATGCTTTTTTCATTATTTATGGGTTTATTTGTAGGTAGTATGCTGAGGGGAACATTTTTTTTAATAATACCTCTATTTTTGATTTCATTTTATTGGTCATATTGTTTACATAATAAAAATATTTTAGGAATATTTAAAAGTAAGGACTTTATAAAATAATTTATGGTAGAAAAGTACGAAACTAAAAGTGTGGTACTAAGTAGA
Source organism: uncultured Methanosarcinales archaeon (assembly GCA_964393295.1). Lineage (GTDB taxonomy): Archaea > Nanobdellota > Nanobdellia > Woesearchaeales > GW2011-AR9 > CAYFJV01. The sequence goes on from CAYMTF010000044.1 coordinate 271, forward strand.
AAACCTGGTAAAGATCGTGATGGTTTATGGACTGCTGTGGTGGCAATGTTTGAAACAAATAACCCTCACTTAAAAGCTAAAGTTCCTTTTAAAACAGTAGAATTTGAGGATGCGGTTAAAATCAGGTTACGTGATTTAGCAAATATTTCTTTCTATCTTATGGGTAATGATTTAGTTATTAATAATTTGATTAATATAGAACTAAAATTTGATGAAAATGCTCGGATTTTAACCTTAACTGGTGAACAAGAATTATAATATCTTTATTAAATCAATATCTTTTGAACTTTTTTAATCAAAATATGGTTAATGATTTCTCATGAAAAAAATAAACATTTCCAAACCAAAAATTCATCTTTTTGTTTGTATAAATGATCGTTCAGAAAAAAGGAAAAATGATCCGAACTGCTTTCCTAGTTGTGGTCCAAAGATAAATTATAATTTAGTAAAAGAATTTAAGGTTTGGTTGTCTAAAAAAGGATTAACTAAGGCAGTTTATTGTACTAAGACAGGTTGTTTAGGTTTTTGTAACAAGTCTGGTGGAGTTGCAGTTGTTTATCCCTCTGGAACATTCTATTCGGATTTAAGATCTACAGACGATTTAAAAGAGATAATTAGAAAAGAATTATCTAATAATTAAAAATATTTTTAATTGTTGTTGGGGATCCATTTGTGCCATCCTTTATTTTGGCTATCAAAACTCCCATCTGCTAGTTTTCTTTTAGGAAATAACCCCTCTCCATTTTTATGCTGTCCAAAAGCTAACTTAGAAAAACAATCTTTACATCTTAATTCAAAATAATCATTACCATCAACATTTCTTACTAAAAACCTAATATTCTCACTGTTACAAGAGCCACAATTTGATTCATCAAATATTTCTTGAAATTCTGCTAGATTTTTAAACGCTTCTTTAATAGAGTTAGCATCAAACTCTACATTTATTTGGTTGTTTTTAGTTGAATAATTAATTTTCATGTTTTAGTCCGATTAATATTTTGTATTTAAACTTGTTGTTTGGTTTTTTGATAATTTAGATCAGATCTACAATCTCCACACATACCCACTGGACAAGTGCTATTAACATTTTTAAAGAATAAAGCTATAAATTAAGTTCTATGTTAAAAAACCTAACTCCTAGATTATATCAACAGACTATCTTAGGTACTGCTGTGAAACATAATACTCTCACTGTATTACCAACAGGGTTAGGTAAAACTGCAATTGCTATCCTTTTAGCAGCGCATAGATTAACAAAATTTCCTGATTCTAAAGTTTTAATGTTGGCACCTACAAAACCATTATGTGAACAACACCAATCTTCTTTTCAAAAACATTTTGATATCCCTAAGGAGAAAATAGAAGTTTTTACAGGGGCGGTAAAACCTGATAAAAGAGCAGAACTGTGGGGGGAATCTAAAGTGATAATTAGTACACCTCAAGGGTTGGAAAACGATTTAATCAATAATCGGATCTCTATGGAAAATGTTTCTGCCATAATTTTTGATGAATGTCATCATGCCATTGGAGATTATAGTTATGTTTGGTTGGCTGATAGGTATCAGAAAACCGCAAAAAACCCTAAAATTCTGGGGCTTACTGCTTCTCCTGGTGCAGAATTGGAAAAAATTCAAGAGATTTGTTTTAATTTGAAAATTGATAAGGTTGAAGTTAGAACAAATAAAGATCCAGATGTCAAACCTTACATTAAAAAGACAGAAGTTGAATGGATTGAATTAGTATTCCCAGACGAGTTAAAAAAAGTCCATAATGAATTAAAACTAGTGACCAAAAAAAGAATAAATGCAATAAACCAATTAGGTAATAGTCTCCCAAGTAATATTAATAAAAGTCAATTATTGAAATCTCAACGTATATTACAATCCAAGATTGGCAAAGGTGATGCTGAATTTGATACTTATAAAACGATATCATTGTTAGCAGAAATATTAAAGGTTGACCACGCATTAGAATTATTAGAATGTCAAGGGGTTATCACAGCACAGAGTTATCTTTTAAAAATTTTGCAGGAGGGTCAGGGTGGTAAATCTAAAGCAGTAAAAAATTTAATTGTTGATCCTAATTTTAAGTCAGCTAAGATTTTGATTGATAGCTTAGTTAAAAGAGGAATTCAACATCCAAAGATAGTAAAATTGAACCAATTAATTATGCAAGAGGTTTTGGATGATCCTGAGACTAAAATAATCGTTTTCACCAATTTCCGTGATTCTGCAAAAGAGATCTCCGACAATTTTGATAGATTAAAAATAAAAAACAGGATATTTGTTGGTCAGACAAAAAAGAATGGATTAGGTCTAACTCAAAAGAAGCAGAAGGAAGTATTAGACCAGTTTAGGGCTGGTGATTTTCAAGTTTTAGTAGCAACATCTGTTGCAGAGGAGGGGTTGGATATACCTAAAGTAAACCAGGTTATTTTTTATGAACCAACTGCAAGTGCTATCCGTAATATACAACGTAGGGGGAGAACTGGTAGGTTAGATGAGGGCAATGTAAAAGTTCTGTTGATCAAAGGTACAAGGGATGAAGGTTACCGTTGGGCTTCTTTTCATAAGGAGAATAATATGTATAAAATTCTTGATAAATTAAAATCTGATGTTAAATATTTAATTAATGAGAAAGAATCTCAATCTTTTTCTCAAGCAAACCTAGGTGATTTTGATTCAAGTAAGTTGCAAGGATCAAGTAAGGTCCCTAAATCTGAAAATAAAAATTCTATGAGGACATCTAATTCAAAGATGAATGAAGACCAAAAAGGTATAATTATTTTAGCAGATCATAGAGAGAAAGATAATAAAGTAATAAAAGAATTGATCAACTTAAATGTCCCAGTAAAAACAACTCAATTAGATAGTGCTGATTATATTGTTTCTGGATCTGTTGGTGTTGAGTTAAAGAAAACAGCTGATTTTGTAGATTCTTTATTAGATGGGAGATTAATGAGACAAATAAAAGAATTAAAACAAAATTTCAAGAAATCCCTAGTGATCATAGAAGGTGAGGGAGATATTTTTTCTCAAAGAAGAGTAAATCCTAATGCTATCAGAGGCGCATTATCTTCTATTGTTCTTTCATTCAATGTTCCAATTTTACATACTAAATGTCCTAAAGATACCGCAGAATTATTAGCGGTTATGGCTAAACAAGAGCAGATTGGTTCAAGTGGCAGTTCTAGTTTAAGAGATTATTCAATGCATACAAATAAGCCTCAATCAATTAATGAACAACAAGAATATGCTGTCTCAGCTTTACCTATTGTTGGCCCTGGATTATCTAGGGAACTATTATCCCATTTTGGGTCATTGAAGAATTTAGTGAATTCTACTGAGGATGAATTGAATTCATTAAAAGGTATAGGTAAGAAAACTTCAAAGACTTTAATTGATTTTTTCAATGAGAAATATTTTAAAAAATAAATAAAAAAATAAAAAGTTTATCCTCTTTTTTTTGATAGTTTAGATTCTAGGTTCCAAATACCGTTACCTTTTAATGTCATGATTAAGAATCCTGCCAAATAAAGTAATGCTACTTCTCCTCCGTTTAATAATGGGTTCCACCCATTTCCAGCATGTGCCATAAAATAAGCTGCAATCATCAATAAAGAACCTGTCATACTCATGATACTAGTATATAACCCTAAAAATATCCCGATACCAACTACAAATTCAATTAATCCTGCTACTCCCATCATACCTGACAAGCCTACTCCTGAACCACTAAACCATCCAAATAATTTTTGTGCACCATGTGCAAAGAACATAAAACCAATTATTATCCTCGCCAGAAAATACATCTGTTCCCCATATTTTTTAGAACATTTATTAACACATTTTTTAATAGCTTCCATTTTTTAATACCTCTTATTTTTTAAAATAATTATATGTTATTCATTTGAACTATTTAATTTTAATCTGTTTCCAGAATCATCTTTCCAGTTTGCCAATCTTTGAGTAAATTTCTGGCTGTAGATTCTAAATCTGGTTTGTTTCCTTTAAGTAGTCTTTTAGAATTGAATGCAATTTCTTCTAAAATATTTTCTGGTTCTTCTTCTTTAAGTTTGTAATACTTTTTTACTAATTCTTTATTCTCAATTATGAATCTTAAAGCTACCAACTCTGGATCTTTAAGCTGAGAATAATCTATTGCTCCAGTTTTTCCATGTTTAAATTGATTTTTTTCCTTGTAGGGAAAAACTCCAGGTGTATCTAGAATTAATATTCTGTTGTCAACTCTTATTTTTTGTACTCCTCTTGTAAATCCACTTCTGGAAGAAGTTCTTGCGGCTCCTCTTCCTGATAATGAGTTAATTAAAGATGATTTCCCTACGTTTGGGTATCCGACAACTCCTACTGTTACTTCATTCCCCTTAGACATCTCTAAAATCTTTTTTTTAAGAATGGTTGTTCCTCGCTTATCTTTACTAGAAATAAACACACATGGTTTAAGAATTCGTTTATATTTATCAAGGGTACCGTCTTTTACCAAATCAGATTTATTAATAACAAATAATATCTTTTTTTCCATTTTATGGATTCTGTTTTCTAACTCCATGTTTCTACTTTCTTCTATTAACCTGGCATCAAGTACTTCAATAACTATCTCTGCTTCCTTGATTACTTTATTAACATGTTTCCAGAATTGTGCCATTTTTTAATTATTATTTATTGTTATATCCTCTCATACTAAGTTTATATTAGTTTAAAGTTATATATTTAAATTATTCCTCTGCTTAAGGTTAGTAGTACTACAATCTTGATAACAAATTTAATAAATAAACCAATTCTATAATAATTTCTAATGGTATTTTGGACACATAATCTCAACCCTGTATTTTTAGAACTTGGCCCATTAGAAATTAGATATTATGGTGTTGTTTATGTTTTAGGTTTCTTTTTTTCAGTATTTTGGTTACAATATTGGAGGAAACAGGGTGAATTGAAATTATCAAGTGATGAGATTTGGGACTTCACCTTTTATTGTATGATTGGGGTGATTATCGGTGCAAGACTTTTCATGGTTTTTTGGGATCCAGAGATTTATTTAAAAAACCCTTTAGAATTGTTCATGTTATGGAACGGGGGAATGAGTTTCCATGGTGCTTTAGTGGGGATAGTTACAGCAGGTTTAATTTATTGTAAAAAGAAAAAGATTCCTTTTTTTAAAATGGCAGACCTTTTATCTGTCCCAACTATGTTTGCATTAGCTTTAGGTAGGGTTGCAAATTTTATAAATGGTGAATTAGTTGGTAGAACTACAAAGATGTGGTGGTGTATGGAATTCCCCCCTCATGATGGTTGTCGTCATCCAAGCACTTTATACGCTGCAACAAAAAGGTTTTTGATTACAGGTTGGTTAACGTTTTTGAGTTTTACTAGTCTTAGGAAAAGATTTACTCCTGGTTTTATATTCTGGAATTTTGTGTTCTGGGATGGTTTAGGAAGAATCATAGTTGATATGTGGAGAGAGGACCCATATTTTTTTGGAATGACATTAGGTCAGTGGTTCAGCGCAATTATGGTAGTGATAGCCCTTTATTTCTTCTGGAGAAATCACAGACAAGATTGGAAAAGTTTTATTAACTAGTTCTGTTTACATTCATTATAAAAGTTATTTTAAAAAAGAGGTGTTTAAATATGGCTTATGAAGAATTGATTGGTGTTGGTGCTTTAATGGCACT
>CAYMTF010000045.1:0-5897 GCA_964393295.1 uncultured Methanosarcinales archaeon
GTTAAAGAGGGTGCTAAAACAAGTTGTGGACAGGTTAGTGCATACCAAACTTTAGTAGGTGGTACTGCTAGTGTTAGTCCTAGGTTAGGGGTAAGAGGGGAGAACGGTTGTAATGAAAATTATTTTGTAGGATTTGAAAGTCATCCAAATATAATGGTTTCTGGGACTTATGGTCTTTCAACTGCAGCTGGTAGATATCAATTTTTAACTACAACTTGGAATTCTTGGAATCCTATTTATAACAACAATGGTGATTTTTCACCTTTAAGTCAAGATGAGGTTGTCTATAAATTTATAGAAAGGAAAGAGATAGGACCTATTCTTGAATCAATGGGATCAAATCCAGATATAAACAGTCAATCATTTATAACTTCTTGGCAAAAAATAATGGCGCCAACTGTTGGCACAATGAATAGTATGAGGGTTGGGGCTTCATGTGATCGTCGAAGTGATTGGTCTGAAGAAAGAAAAGAAAGTTGTAGAGAAAAACAAATAGCTAGGGCTCAAAGGTTAACTGCATTAGATGGTGGTAATTTTAATGGGGTTTCTGGAGGAAAAGGCCTTGGTAGTATTTGGGCATCATTACCTTATGGTTGTTATGCGGCTCAAGGTTGTCATGGGGTTAATTCAGATAGATCATCTCAAACTGCTTCTTATTATAAAAATCTATTAGAAGAGGAGTTATCTTCTTCACCAAATCCTAGCCCTAGCAATTCTGTCGCAATGGATTTACAAGGTAAAAAGGTTTTATACATTGGTGATTCTCATGTTGCAGGGATATATGGAAAAGAAATGGACAGATTGTTAAAAACAGTTGCAGGTACAGTAGAAACTTATGGTTGTGTTGGTTCATCAGCAGGACATTTTGTTTCAGGTGGTTTTAATTGTAAAGGGTCATTAGGATCAACTTTTAAAAATTCAGTGAGGAATTATACATTACCGTTAATACTTTGATGCAATCCTTTCAAGGATGACAACCGGATGTAATTGTTATATCTTTAGGTGGCAATTATATCTCCAGTCCACAATCAAGTAGTGGTTTGATTAGTGCGGTACAAGGAAAGGTATGCTATTGGATTGGTCCAACACATGCACCTACTCATGATGTTGCGGGAGTAAATTCATTTTATAGTACTTTAGAGACTATTAAACAAAATTGTAATGTTCTTGATGCTAGACCACATACAGAAAGTCTTGTTTTTTGTGGTACTGATCCACATTTTAGGGATAGTTGTAGTTCTACTCCTGGTTTTAATGCAAATCGTGATGCTGCCAAATCTTGGGCAAGGGCAATGTTTAACAAAATAAGCTCATCTGGTAATGTTTAATTGGTTACAATTCAACAAACTTTTTAACTGTCAATCTCTTCTGAGAGAATATGGGGTCAGATATCTTCTTAAATTCTGAATTTTATACTGATAAAAATAAAATAAATTTCAAAAAAGCAATTGTTTTTGCAAAAGAAGTTCTTTTAAGCAAGAAAAGATTATCTGGAGATACATTTTTTGATCATAATATCAGGGTTGCAAATATTTTGGCAGAAAACAAATCTTCTCCTGAAACAATTATAGCAGGTTTGATCCATGCAACGATTAAATATGTCCCTGAAGAAAAAGTTGAAAATTCTTTTGGGAAAGAGATTCTTTATTTGGTGAAAGGTGTTGAAGATATTAATATTATTAAACAAAAAAATGAAAATCTTACTGCTGAAGCATTACGGAGAGTTCTTTTAGCAACAATAAGAGATGTAAGAATTATAATTATAAAATTAGCAGACAAACTTGATAACCAAAATGACGTTACTGTATTAGAAAAAAAAGAATATACTAGAATCTCTCAAGAGATTTTAGATATTTATGCGCCGTTGGCTTACAGGTTAGGCCTTGAGAAAATTAGGACAAAGTTGGAGGATTTAGCTTTTAGAGTTTTAAAACCTAAAAAGTATGAAGATATTCAAAATTTTTTAGAAAGCACCAAAGAAGATAGAGAACAGTTAATAACTAAAATTATTGATAAAATCAAAGTAGGTTGTGATATTAATTTAATTAAAATTAAAGGTCGTTCTAAACATGTGTATAGTATTTTCAAAAAAGTTGTGATAAGGGGTGTTAATCTTGATGAACAGTATGATCATTTAGGTATTAGAATAATTGTGAAAGATGAAAAAGATTGTTATTCTTTACTTGGCTTTTTACATGAAAAATTTGATCCAATACAAGGTAGATTAAAAGATTATATAGCAAATCCAAAACCTAATGGATATAGGTCTATACATACTGCAGTTTCTTTAGGGAGTCGTAAAAGATTAGAGATCCAAATTCGTACTGAGGAGATGGATGAATTTGCAGAAGAAGGTTTAGCAGCACATTGGAGATATAAGGGGTTGAAATCTGATCAATCTTTTGAGAAAAGGATGGCTTGGCTTAGAGGGGTTTTAGATATGCAGAAGAACACTACTGCAAAAGAATTTTTAGAGAATGTTAAAGTTGATATATTTACTGATGAAATTTATTGTTACACACCTAAAGGAGATGTAAGATATTTTCCAAAAGGGTCCACAATTTTGGATTTTGCTTACACTGTGCATGAAGAAATTGGGAATCATACCATTGGAGGTAGGATAGATGGGAAGTTTGTTCCAATAAAAACTGAGCTTGTTGAAGGTGCTGTGATTGAGATTCTAACTTCTAAGAAACAATTACCAAGAAGAAATTGGATTAAATTTGTAGTAAGTTCAAGAGCTAAACAGAAGATTAGGAAAGGTGTTAAAAAATATCAAAATTTACCTGCGTTTCATTACCGTAAGTTTAAACCAATAATTAAAGAAGAACATGATTCTTTGGTTGAATCTTTAGATTTCTTGAATGCAGTTTGTGTTCTTACAAAATGTTGTTACCCAGTTCCAGATATGGATATAGTTGGAATAATCACAAAACGGAGATTGGTTTCTGTTCATGTTCCTGAATGTCGTCAAGCAAAAAAGGATCAAGATAGGTGGATAACTGTCCAATGGAAAGAGACTTTTAATAAAAAAATTAAGATTTTTGTTGATGCAGATGATAGGTCAGGATTATTAGCAGATTTGTTGCATACTATTGCAAGTGCAAAGTTTGAAGTAAGTGAAGCAAAAGCAAAATTTATTGGGTTAGGTTCATCACAATGTTCTTTTGTGATTGTTCCTAAAAAGATTGAAGAGATCGCAAAATTAGTTCAAAGAGTAAAAAAAGTAAATGGAGTAAAAAGAATCTATTTTGAGTAATTTATAGTATGAATTTAACCATATCTACTAATCTATTACTATAACCCCATTCATTATCATACCAGCAAACAATCTTTAACTTATTTTTTCCAAGAGTTTTGGTCAGTTTCGCATCAAAAATACTCGAATGAGGGTTTCCTATAATATCTGAGGAGACTAGTTCTGCTTCAGTATATTGTAAGATCCCTTTAAATTTATTAGATGCATGTTTTTTGACAATTTCATTAACTTTTTCAACTGTTATTGTCTTTTCAGTTTCAATACAAAAATCAGTAACACTACCATCAACAACAGGGACTCTATAAGCCATTCCGGATAGTTTCCCCTTTAGTTTAGGGATAACCTTCTCGGTAGCTATCGCAGCCCCAGTTGAAGTTGGTATAATATTGATACTTGCAGCTCGTGCTCTTCTTAGATCTTTACTAGGACTATCCACTAGATGTTGTGTTGATGTAAATGCATGAATTGTTGAGAAAAAACAAGATTTAATCTTGAAATGGGTATTAATCACTTCTAATATTGGTGAAACACAATTTGTAGTGCAAGACGCGTTGGAAATTATGTGAGTATTTTTTTTGTTATAACTTTTTTCATTTACACCTTTAACTAAGGTGACATGTTTTATATTACAATCATTTTTTGGTTTTGCAGGTGCTGATAAAACCACTTTTTTAGCACCAGCATTAAGGTGCATTTTAGATTTCATTGGATCAACAAAAAATCCTGTTGATTCTAAAACAACATCAATCTTTAATTCTTTCCAAGGTAATTGTTCAGGGTTCCTTTCAGAGAACACCGGGATTCTATTTTTCCCAATTTTGAGGTAATTTTTTGTTGCTGATATTTTTTCATTCATAACCCCATGAGTAGAATCGAATTTTAATAAGTGTGCTAAAGTTTTTGTATCAGTTAAATCATTTATTGCTATTATTTTTATTTTTTTATCGTTTTGTGCTGCACGGAAGAACATTCTTCCTATTCTTCCAAAACCATTAATTGCTACATTTATCACCATGCTTATCACCTTTTTTTGATTAGATTAAGTATATCTGTTAAATTAAATCTTTAATTTATATAAAGTTTTTTAAAACAGGTCCATGTCGTAGATAAGATAAATGGGAACAAATAATATTAACTTTTCAACATATGATCCAAAAAACCCTGATAGAATTCCTAATTCTGATGAGATTATTTTCAAAGCAAAATTTATTGAGAGATATTCAAAATTAACTGATTGGGATAATTTTAGAAAGTTTTCATTATCATTTTTAAGAAGATCAATCAGAGTAAATACACTTAAAACTTCTGTTGAAGAAGTAAAAAAGAGTATTGAATCTAAAGGGTGGATTTTAACTCCTATCCCTTGGTGCAAAGAGGGATTTTGGATTTCACATCCAGACCGTAAAGATGTTGGAAATTTATGGGAACATAAGGTCGGCCGGATTTATGTACAAGAATCAGTTAGCATGGTCCCACCATTAGTACTTCAGCCTAAACCTGGTGAAATAGTTCTTGATATGTGTGCTGCTCCAGGTAGCAAAACTACTCAGATGGGGGTAATGATGAGAAATGAAGGTTTGATTGTTGCTAATGATTATAAGGGGACCAGAGTTCAATCTTTAGGGATAAATATTCAAAAAAGTTGTCTTACTAATGTGATGGTTACAGTTATGTCTGGGATTTGGTTTAAAGATTTTCAATTTGATAAAATTCTTGTTGATGCACCATGTTCTGGTACTGGTACAATTCGTAAAAGTTTAAAGACTATTAGAATGTGGAATCCAGGGATGGTAAAAAAGATCTCTCGTGAACAATTAAAATTGGCAGCTAGTGGATTTAGAAATTTGAAACCTGGTGGGATAATGGTATATTCTACTTGTTCTCTAGAACCAGAAGAGAATGAAGGAGTTATAAGTAAATTATTGGATATGTTTCCTGAAGCTAAGGTTGAGAAAATTGATCTTCCAGGATTAGTTTTAGGGCCAGCAATAGTAGAATTTGAGGGTGAAAAATGGAGAGATGAGGTTAAAGATACAATGCGTATTTGGCCTCAAGATAATGATTCTGAGGGTTTTTATGTGGCTAGAATCAGAAAAAATGTCGAATCATAAATGATAAAGTTGAGAAATACTTTTAAGTCATCATATTATAATTGATATTAATATGTTTCATTTAAATGAAAGCGAGAGGTCTTTAGTAGAAAATAGTTCTTCAAGCTTTTATAAGATTCTCAAAAATTGTTTGAATATAAAAGATGAACCAATTATGATTATAAGTGATTATGGTGAAGGAGAAAATAATTTAGCATTAATGTTGGCTTATGGGTACCATTATGCTGCAAGGAAAAAAAGTTTAAGTTCTCAATTATTAATTCAAGATGTTAAAAAAGGTTTTATGCAAGCCGATTCTCATGTTATAAAAGGAGTTACTTCTTTACCAAAAAATAGTATAGTTATAGTCTCTGTGTCTAATAAATTGGGTAAATTTGGGGAAGTAAAAAGTTTTCGTAAATTTTGTAATGAAAGAGGGCATAGGTTCTTATCTGCGTCAGGATTAGGTGACGCACAGAATGGGAAATTTCCTATATTTATGGAAGCAATGAATATCAATTATAAACGAATGCAAAAACAGGGTGAGA
>CAYMTF010000046.1:0-5797 GCA_964393295.1 uncultured Methanosarcinales archaeon
ACTCCAGCAACAGGCCAGCCGCCGCCGGGATCTGCTCCCATGTCTCCGATAATATCAAGAATTTCAAGTGAACCGGCCACGGTCAGAGCAAAAGCATCATCTCCGTTTGAGAGATAAGTAAATGTCTGGTCACACTCTGCCTGAATCCCATCGCTGGCAGAACCATGACACACTACCCAAACATCACCAGAAGTCAACACTGTACCCACCTCAAATGTTACATTATTGGGATAATAATCTTACTAATATTTAACTTAGTTAAGGTTATAACACTGATAATTTATTATACTTGTGTTATTTTTGAGAAGTAATAAAAAAAGGATTTAAATAATAATGATAGATAAAGAATGTTTCTCCTATGATACTTACCACGAAGGTGAAGAAAAAGTTTTGAAGATCTATTTAGATAAATGTACCATACTCCCTTCAATTGAATATAGTGAAGAATGTATGAGTAGGGTGATTGATATACTTATTTCAGTTTCTGGGATAACAAATATAGTCCTAACCCAAAGGAGAAATTATGACTATGATTATTCACAGGTATTATTATTAAAAGAAGTTGCAAGTTTACATTACCACATTAACAAAGAAGAAAGATATAGATACGCTAGATTAGTTATTGATCCACTTCATGAGAGGTATTTAAGAAACAGTTTTTCTATCTTTCAAAGAATAGTCTCAAAAAGATTAAAAGAAGACCCAATCGGAGCTTATGTTGAACTTAAAAGATTGGAAAGGAAAGAGAAATTAAAACTGGAAAATATTATTGACAATAGACATATACAAAGTCAACAAAAATTTTTCAAAGTATTATTAGAAGTTTTAGAAAAGTTTGAAACATTAAAAATAATTAAACTTTTGCAACCACATCTTAAAGAACATAAGTTTGGTGAAAGGATGATTTATTCTCACGTTTTACATCCTCTAACTAGACCGGATTTCATGTATACAAAACTTGATAGTGAATTCCCAGAAAATGCAAACCTGTTAGATAGTTATATGTTCAATGACGGAGAAAATGAGGGAGAGAAAGTAGAAGTAAATATATTTGGATATGATGATAGTATAAAAAACTTATATCATGTTACTCCACCAGAAATGAAACTTTTAGAATCTGAATATGAACTTCTTGATGATGCTAAGAGAATTCTTTCAGAACATAAACCTGAAAAAGAAGAATTTGTTAACCCTGAAAGGATGAGGGAAGTATTTTTTAATATTGGAAGAGATTTATTATTAGATTTAGCAAATCAAAAAAAAATAAGAATTACAGATAAAAAAGCAGATCAATTAGCAACAGCGTTATTAAGATACACTATCGGTTTTGGATTGATCGAAATTTTATTAACAGACCCAAAAGTACAAGATGTTAACATCAATTCTCCTAATGGGAATTTGCCAATATTCATAGTACATCAAGACTTTGGAGATTGTGATACTAATGTTTATCCTACTCCAGCAGAGGTTGATAGTTGGGCTACAAAACTACGTTTGACTTCAGGTAGGCCATTAGATGAAGCTAACCCTATTTTAGATACTGAGATCTCTACAGCAGCATTCACTGCAAGGGTTTCTGCTGTAGCTAAACCATTAGATGCGCACGGTTTAGGGTTCTCTTTTAGAAGACATAGGGATCACCCTTGGACATTTCCCCTTTATATGCAACCAAAATATAGGATGATGAATAAAATCGGTGCTGGATTACTAAGTTTCTTAATCGATGGGAATGCAACTATATTGATTGCAGGAACAAGAAGTTCTGGTAAAAGTAGTTTTTTAGGGAGTATTTTAGTAGAAATAATGAGACGTTACAGGATAATAACAATAGAGGATACACTAGAGTTACCAACTGCATCATTAAGGAATCTAGGATACAATATTGAATGCCTAAAAGTAGGATCAGCATTGTCAACCAGTAAAGGTTCAGAAGTTGATGCTTCCACAGGGATCAGGTCAACATTACGTCTAGGAGATTCAGCCCTATTTGTTGGAGAAGTTAGATCAAAAGAAGCAATTAGTTTGTATGAGGCAATGAGGGTTGGAGCTGCAGCAAATGTTGTTGCAGGTACTATTCATGCTGCATCACCTTATGGTGTATACGATAGGGTTGTTAATGATATTGGAGTTCCTAAAACCTCATTTAAAGCGACAGACATAATTGTGATAACTAATCCAATAAGATCTGCGTCAGGAATGAAAAAACTAAAAAGAGTATTAAGAATTACCGAGATCAGAAAAGAATGGGAAGATGATCCCTTAAGAGAAGGTGGATTTGTCGATCTGATGGTTTATAATCCGAAAACAGATGAATTAGAAGTGACTAAAGATTTAATGAATGGAAATTCTGACATATTAAAACGTATTGCTGGAAATATTCAAGAATTTGCAGGGGACTGGAATGCAGTATGGAGTAATATCTTGTTAAGAGGAGAATGTAAAGAAGCAGTTGCATTAAAATCGGTTGCCACTAATAATCCAGATATGTTAGAAGCAGAATTTGTAATTAAATCAAACGATATGTTTCATTTATTATCAGATAAAGTTAAACGTGAGAAAGGTTTCTTAGATACAGATAGAATCTTGTTTGAATTTAAAGAATGGTTAAATAAAGCAGCTAACAAAGGGATCTAATTAATCTTTTCTAAAAGAGAAAAGTATTTTAAACTTTAAGAGATTATAGTAAATAGATGTTTGTAAAGTAGGTGGTGATGTTGTGACAGTTTTAGGTGTTTTGTTTGTAGTTGTAAAGTTAACTTTAACACTAATGGTAGTTCTATCAATTGTACAATTAGTTTATAATGAATTTAAAAAAAATTAATCAGAGCAACTCTTAAACATCTGTCCATTCTCATCAACTTTCAAAGTGCAAGATGAACCTTCAAGCATAGCCTCTTCTTGATTGTCTTGTTGATCCAATATTGGTTCGATATTATCAGGTATAGATTCAGAAATATTTTTATTTTCAGTGTTTTCATCTGTTGATAAAATCTGTTCTGACCTACTATTATCACGATAAATAGTTACCCCTTTACAACCTAATCTATAAGCTTCTTCATATAACTGTTTTGTCTCTTCAATCGTAAAATTTTCTGGAGCATTCGCAGTCTTAGATATTGAAGAATCAGTCCATTTTTGAACTGCTGCTTGAACTCGGATATGATCAGAAGGACTCATCTCCATAGCAGTAACAAAATAATCTGGTAACAAACCATCCTCACTGATATAATTCTCTGCCAAAGGTATTTTTACTTTATGAAAACCTAACCTGGATTGACGATAAAACTCAAAAGCATAATAAGGTTCTATCCCTGTGGAAGTTCCAAGCATAGTGCCAACAGTACCAGTTGGAGCTTGAGTAGTCAAAGTTACATTTCTCATCCCTTTTTCTCTTATTTGTTGTTTCAGATCTTCAGGTAAGTTTCTACAAAAACCACTCTCTAAAAATTTATCAGCTTCAAACATAGGGAATGAACCTTTTTCTGCAGCAATATCAGAAGATGCTTTATACATCTCATCACAAATTACTTTGTAAACTTGATTTATCAATTCGATTGATTCTGCACTACCATACCTTAATCTTAATTTAATTAGCATCTCACCAAGACCCAATGTTCCTCCACCAACACGACGTTCACCTTTCTGGTTAGTTTCATTTTCTTCAAAATGGTAGGGAGTTTTATCAATAACATTATCTAAAAACCTAGTTAAGACACTAGCAGATTTTTTTAATTCTGACCAATTAACCTCGTATAATGCTCCCTGTTCATCTTCTCCAACACGATCTAAAAATGAAGCTAGATAGAGGTGACCCAAATTACAAACACCCCAACCAGGTAAACCTTGTTCACCACAAGGATTAGTACAAATGATTGGGTTAAAATAATATGAATTACTCATCTTATTATAACGTTCCATGAATACGATCCCTGGTTCTGCACTTGCATGAGCTGAACTAACTATCTGGTCCCACAATTCTCTTGGATCAATAGTTTTGTAAACTTTAGTTGGATAACCTTTTTGTTTCCATAAATCAAGGTTTCCGTCCCATTCTTTATCATAGATCTCAGACATATCTTCTGATTCATATTCAGGAAATTCTAAATCCCACATCTCACCGTTAGCTAAAGCTCCCATAAACTTATCAGAAACTAAAACAGAAATGTTTGCATTTTCGATCATGCCTCTTTTTCTCTTAGAATTAATAAATTCTTCAACATCGGGATGCCAATCATGTATCATCAACATTAAAGCTCCTCTTCTTGAACCCCCTAGTTCTATCAAACCAGTCCCATATGAGAATAAACCACCCCATGAAACTGCACCAGATGATTTCCCATGAACTCCCCTTACATAAGCATAACGAGGTCTTAAACTTGAAATATTAATCCCAACTCCGCCACCGCGGCTCATTATCTCAGTCATTTGATGTAATGTGTCAGAAATAATAGACCTCCTACTATCTTTAGGACTTGGAATAACATAACAGTTAAACAATGTTAAATTCTTTGTATAAGCATCTTCTCCTAAACTTGGACCAGTCATAATTCTCCCTGCTGGTTGGATATGTTTAGATTGTAATTGATCCAAAAATTCCTTTGACCATTGATCTTGTAGCTCAGGAGTCTTTTCAACCGAAGCAATAGATGTGGCAACCCTTTTATGAGCATCCCTAATTGATTCTAATGGTTTATCACATTTCCAGATTGATTGAGTAAACTCAAAATTGTTTTCATTATCTGCATACAAACCAGTAATCATGTGAAGAGTGATTTTATCTCCAACTATTGATTTGACAACTCCTAAATCTTTTTTAGGATATTTTGGGTCTTCCTTAGATATTGCAATAACTAAGTCCCCTCGTTCAATATTATCACGTTTATCTTTAACAGAATATCTATCAAGAAAAATTGACCTGCCTAATTCATCAAAAGATGCAGATTCAACTAGAATTCTTTCAGTTTGTTCAGAATAATAGATTTCATTATCTTGTAAATTTTTAATATCGCTGTTTATCTCAATAACTTCTTGTTGGCTAATTGGATCATTTTCTGTATAAACAGATGAAGTATTATATCCTTCTGGATCCAAATCTTGTTCTAGATTAGAATTGTCATTAGAAGGCGTAGTTGAGTTTAAAACTAATCCAACTAAAGTCTCAAAATCTGTTGTTGAAGGTATTGAACTAATAAACTTCTCACTAATTAATTCAATTATATTTTTTGCCATCTCATGTGCTTCAGCAGCAGAAAGATTACCTTGTTTTTCCAAAGAATAAGATATTGATTCAATTGTTTTCACTAAATCAAAATCTATAATTGTACCATCAATTTTTTTGATCTTCTCAATCATAAATAACACCTCTTTTTTTAAAATTAATATCTTTTTTAACTATGAAAATATCAATGTTTAATTAATTTTTGTACAAATATTTTTATTTAAATAAATTCTACTTCTACAGGATATAATTGATTTTTAATTTACTCCTGAATCTTTAAACTAAAACCTTACCTATACTAATAATATACCATATTAAATAAGAAACATTTTTAAAATGAATTCAATTTTTATTAAGTATATGGCAAACTGTATTATGTGTGATGAAAAAGCAACATACAAGATTAAAGATACAATGAATTATTATTGTCTTGAATGTGCAAAAGAGAATTTTTCTGATACAGATATATTATTAAAAATTGAAGATGAAGCTAAAAGGTTAAAAAAATTTCTAGATGAGAAAATAGATTTAATTAAATTAAATGAAAAAGATGAACTTGGAACAGAAAAGAAAAAGATC
>CAYMTF010000047.1:0-5268 GCA_964393295.1 uncultured Methanosarcinales archaeon
GGGGGTAACGATAAAACTAATCTTAAAATGTATAACCAATCTAAAGATGTTAGGCATGTAGCTCTTTCATTAACTGGTGAACCAATCTCTTACCCCGATATAAACAAAATCTTGAGAGAATTTCATAAAAGAAAAATTTCTACTTTTTTGGTTACGAATGCTCAATATCCAGATCAGATTGAGAAAATAGAAAATATTACTCAGTTTTATATCTCGGTGGATGCTCCTAACAAAGTACTCTTGAAAGAAATAGATCGTCCATTATTTAGTGATTATTATGAACGTTTGATTAAAGGTTTGGAAATAATGAAAAGAAAGAAGTTTAGATCTTGTAATAGGTTAACTATGATTAAAGATTTAAATGATACTGATATTACTGGTTACAAAAAATTGATTGAAGTAGGTCAACCAGATTTTATTGAGGTTAAAGGTTATATGCATGTTGGAGCATCAAGAGAGAATTTAGAAAGGTCTAATATGCCAATGCATGAAGAGATTGATGATTTCACTAATAAACTAATCAAAGAATTACCTGATTATGATATTGTTAGTGAACATAAACCCTCAAGAGTTTTATGTTTAATTAGAAAAGATTTGAAAGGAAAACAGTATATTGATTTTCATAAGTTCTTTGATATTGTAAATAATGGTGGTATTGCAGGTACAGAAGATTATTCTTCTACTAAAATGTGTCCAAATTAGGTATTACAAATGGTAAGATCAATAGCAGGAAAACACCCTAATTATTATGAAGCAATTCTTCAATTGAGATTACCTAACCAAAAAGTTGTTGATTATGTTGAGAAAGAATTATTACGTGTAAAAATGCCTGTTGCTAAGGTTATTGAATTAAAGAACGGTTTAGATTATTATCTTGCTGACAATCAGTTTACTTTAGGTTTAGGAAAAAGATTACAAGTAAGGTTTGGTGGACAAGTTTTAGTAACCTCTAGTTTATTTTCTCAGAAAGATGGTAAGGAGATTTATCGTACTACTGTCTTATTTAGGAAAGCTCCTTTTAGTAAAGGTGATATAGTAATTTATGGTGATGAAGAATATATTGTTAAATCTTCAGTTAAAGAAATTGTTCTGATTGGCATAAAGAATAAGAAGAAAATTAGGATGAAATATAAAGATATGAAACAGATTAAACTAAAATCAGATTAATGATTTTATTGCTTAAAAAAATTCTAAAATTATACTTAGAGTTCAGTATAATAATCTTTAAATAGCATTCTTTGAGATTTTTTTCTATGAAAAGACCTCTTCTCCTTATTTTAATAGTTTTAATACTTTTATCCCCTTCTTCTTTAGCTAGTATTTATGATGTTAACCATTTACCATTATTGGCTGTGCAGGAATTACCTGATGGGAATTATAGTGGTAATACTGCTGATTTATTCTTAGAAGTGAGAGATGGGTCAGGGAGAGTATTTTTGGATACTTCTCCATTAACAAAGATTGATACTCAGATTTCTACTAGGTATGCTAAAGAGATAGCTTGTGATTATTTTGATCTTGATTGCGAGAAGTATGATTTTATTTACACAATTAGGGCTAAATCTAATATTATTGGTGGTCCTAGTGCTGGTGCTGCTATATCTGCTTTGACTGCAGTAACTTTGTTAGATTTAGATTATAATGATAATGTTGCAATAACTGGGACAATTAATTCAGGTGGTATGGTTGGTCCTGTAGGTGGTGTAAAAGAGAAGATAATTGCTGCTGAAAAAGAGGGTTTGGATTCTGTTTTAGTTTCTCTTGGTTCGTTCCAAAGAGCTTTCATGGAAGATGAGTCTGTTTATGTTGATTTAGAAAATTCTTCTTCAAATAGTTCAGATTATAATGTTAGTAATTCAATTACTACTGCTATTATAGTTGACCCATCTGAAGATCAAAATTTAACAGATAATAAATCATTTGATCAAAGTCCTTTTGATAATTTTCAAGATGCAGATTTTTCTCATAATCCTAATGTTAATGTTGTGGAAGTTTCAGATTTAAATGATATCTTGTTTGAATTAACTGGTAAAAGTATTAAACCAATAGAATCTAATTTTGAAGTTGATGAAACTTACAATGAAATTATGATGGAATTGGAGGGTATTTTATGTGACCGTGCTAATGACTTACATGATAAGATTAATCCTTTGATTTATACTAGTGATCTTAACAGTACAGAAAGGGAACTAATTTTTAATAATATTAATGAAAGTAAATCTGCTTCAGAAAGTTCCAGTTTGGTTGGTGATTATTATTCTTCTGCAAGTTTCTGTTTTGGATTAAATGTTTATATTCAAACAGAGATATTTAGATTAAAGAATCTTTCAATATCTGAAAAAAATAAAGAAGTTAATATAATTAAAAAAAGTATTATTTCTGCAAGAGAATTAGTTGACAAAGAAACATTGACTACTATATCTGATTTACAAACAAAGATGGTAGTTAAAGAACGTATTCGTGAAGCTGAAGAATTTTTAGATGAAGCACTTGATGAAACTAATGAAGAAAATTTTGATTATTTGTTAGCATATTCTAAAGAGAGGTTATATTCTTCATTATCATGGATGCATTTTTTTCAGATGAATGGTAAACAATTTTTGTTAGATGATAAAACTTTGTCTGATGTTTGTTATCAAAAAATTGCTGAGGATGAAGAAAGTTATCAATATGTGAACACTTTTTTACCAATGTTGGATATTAGTTATATCCAAGAGAAAATTGATATCGCAAAAAGTTCTTTGGAACAAAAAGATTATGAATTATGTTTAATGAAAGCATCCCAAGCAAAAGCTGAGATTAGTTCAATCATGAGTTCCATGGGTATAACTTTAGATAATTATAATTCTTCAATAGTTAGTAAACTTAATACTGTTGAACGGATTATTTCTGAGAATGTTAAAGATGGTATTTTTCCAATTTTAGGTTATTCATATTATCAGTATGGTAATACTTTGAGTCAGAGGGACCAGTCTTATTCAGCATTAGTATTTTTAGAATATTCTTTAGAACTGAGCGATTTAGATATTTATTTCCCTGAGAAAGAAAGTAATTTCAGTTTTAACTTTGTAAAAGATTTGAGTACATTCATGAGTGGTTTTTTACAAGGTTTGATTATTGGATGTTTATTAACTTGGTTAATTGTACAAGGTTTTTTTAGGAATAGAAAATCAATTATTCCCAATAAAAAAAGGAAGTCTTAAATAGTTATTTAGTTTTGTTTATTCTTGTGAAAAAGAGATTTTAGAAAATTTTAATTCTTATTTAGAAAATATATTAAAAAAACCCCGAGTAAAGTATTCGAAAACACCTTACTGGGGAAAAGAGGTGATAGATGTTATATACTCCAATATTGGGTTTATATTTAAACCTTTCGGTCAAATTCAGTATTCTATAGTAACAACACTTCGGCACCACTATTAAAAAAGATTATTATAACTATTTTTTTATTAATTAGGAATATTTAAATAGATAAATTATTTCTCTAAATTATTAAGAAATCATAGGTGATATATATGAAAAGAGTGATTATTTTTACATTTTTAGTTCTATTATTAACAAGTCTAGTTAGTGCTAGTGGTATGGAAGAATTAGCTAATGATTTAGACCAGTTTGAAGGTATGAGGGTACCACATTTTGCTGAATTTGTTTTTGGGGATTCTAGTATGAATCTTCATGTGACTAAAAATGATGGTCAAACTGCAATTATTGGAATTGAAACTAATGAAGGTGTTGTTGAAACAGTAGGTTTAGATCCAATCTCTGAACCAGATTTAGAAGTTTATACAACTGAAGCAAAAATTAACGAGATTTCAACTTCTAGTAATCCATTACTTTCATTAAAACAAGCTATTAATAATAAAGAGATTGATTATCAAGCAAATGGTTTTTGGAATAAATTAAAATTTTATTTCATTGATTTATTCTCAAAGTTTTCTAATGATGATACTGATACAAAAACAATTCCTGCTGTAGAACAAGTTGTTGAATCTGTAGAGGAAAATATTACCCAAATAGAAGAAGAAATTGAAGTAGTAGAAGAAATCATTGAAGATGTTATTGAGAATATTTCTGATTCAAATGTAACTATTGATACTATATCCATTTTAAACGAGTCTGAGAATGAAACCATTGAAGATTCAGAACTTGAAGAAGAAATAGTTGAAGAACCTGAAGAAGAACCTGAGGAAGAGATCATTGAAGAGGATGATACTGAAGTTGTTCAATTTATTGATGGTGGTTTCAATCGTGATGAAGTTACTATCTCTGTTGGTGATATGATAATTTGGGAGAATCTTAGGGAAGGAACCCTTTACAAAGCTATGTTGATTGGAACTAAAGCTCATACTAATATTAAGAGTGCTATTCTAGTTACAGGCGAATCATATAATTGGACTTTTACAGAAGCTGATGAATACGTTTTTGTTGATGGAATTATCACAACTCAATCAATGAAGGTAATTGTGGAAGAATGAAACTAGGATTTTTTGAAATTGAACCTTGGGAGAAGAAATTTTTTAATTCTTCATTATCCAAAGATAATTCAATGTTTACAACATCAAAATTGACCTTAAAAAATGTGAAAAGATATTCACATCTTGAAGGGATATCTATTTTTGTTCATTCAGAAATAAATAAACGAATTCTTGATCAATTACCAAATTTAAAGTTAATTACTACTATGAGTACTGGTTTTGACCATATTAACCTTAAAGAATGTAAAAAGAGGAAGATTAAAGTTTGTAATGTACCCACATATGGCGAAAATACTGTTGCTGAGCACACTTTTTCATTGATACTATCACTTAGCAGGAAGATAATAGATTGCTCTAATCGTACCAAAAAGGGCTGTTTTGACCTTTCCGGATTGAGAGGTTTTGATTTAAAAGGAAAAACTATTGGTGTTGTAGGTGGTGGTAATATTGGTAAACATGTTATCAGAATGGCTAATGGTTTTGAAATGAATATTTTGGTTTTTGATTTGTGGAAAGATCAAAAATTGGCTAAAAAAATGAATTTTAAATATTCTTCTTTAGAGAATTTATTCAAAAATTCAGATATTATAACCTTACATGTTCCTCATAATTCTCATACCCATCATTTGGTTAATAAATCCTTATTTTCTTTAATGAAAAAAACAGCTTATTTGGTTAATACTTCTCGTGGTGAAATTGTTAATACTGATGATTTAGTTAAAGCATTAAAATCAAAAAAGATTGCTGGTGCCGGTTTGGATGTTTTAGAAGGAGAAAATTTGTTAATTGAAGA
>CAYMTF010000047.1:5283-5696 GCA_964393295.1 uncultured Methanosarcinales archaeon
GGGAGAAAGATACATATGGATTCTGGTGCAAGACGTGTAATTGTTGAAGATCATGATTTATTAAAAATGGATAATGTTATAATTACTCCACATAATGCATTTAATACTCATGAGGCTTTACAAAGAATACTTGATACAACTGTTGAAAGTATTAAAGGTTTCAAAAGAAAAAAGTATGTCAATTTGGTGAAATGAAAGAAGCAATTATTTGGCATAACCCAAAATGTAGTAAATCAAGAGAATGTTTGAAGTTTTTGGAAGATTTAAATTCTGAAGGTATAATTGATAAAGTTATTGTGAGATTATATCTTAAAGATAATCCTTCTTTTGAGGAATTAAAAGATCTTTTAAGAATTTTACAATGTGATCCATTGAGATTAGTGAGAGTTAAAGAACCAGAATATCAGGAAGGT
>CAYMTF010000048.1:0-5678 GCA_964393295.1 uncultured Methanosarcinales archaeon
CGCGCAACCTTATTCATGTATTTTGAGTTTACACTGGTATTTTTCCCTTTTTCTTGTATGCGCATATTTTTTCTCAAAAAGCCATACTTTTCGGACAAAAGTTTTGAAAACGAGATATCTGTTCAAAATCAAGAACTTGTTGTTGTAATTGGTTAACATCATTTATAGATTGACTACCGATGGAACCTTGTGATTGTTGTTCTAATAAAACTATTACTTTTGCAGAATTATGGTTTTGGATATCATTCAAAACTTCAGCATCATAATCCACAGCGCTAACTAAACTTATTGACAATATCAAAACTAGAAATATTAACTTATATCTACCCAATTTAAACAACCTCTTTAATAATTACAATTAATAAAAAGAAAGAATTTATCTATATAAAACTATCTATAAGTAAATAAAGAATCAAAAAAATCAAACACCAAAAGATTTGCCACAACCGCAACCTTTTTTGGCATTAGGGTTAACAAACCTAAAACCTTTCTCTTCAAAAGTATCCAAATAATCCAATTTTGAACCTTGAATTAATTTAAAAGATTCTTTGTCTGCTACAATCTTAATCCCACCAATTTCTTCAATATGATCGTTCTCTTTAGATTCAGAATTTAAAGATAGAGAATAAGACATCCCTGAACAACCACCAGTCACAACTTCAATACGTAAAAACTGATCTTCTTTCAGATTATCTTTAATCTCTTTCAAAGCTTTTTCACTAATACTAAAATCGTCACCCTTAACTTCTTCTTGGATTACTGAATCATTCATTGCTTTCAAAAGTGAATTAACTTCTTCCACTGTTTTTCCATGCCCTGAAAGACCTTGTTCTAAAGTTTCCCAATGAGCAACGTGACATCCAACACAATGTACACCTGCGCCAAGAAGAATTTCTACCACGCTAGGAAATTTCTGAATAACATCACCGATAGTCATATCTAAAGTAATAGCAGGTTTACTATTTTCTTCTTTACTTTCTTCAATATTATTTTCAGTTTGATTAATTTTAGTTTCTACATCCATTTTATTCTTCTCCAAAATATTTATTCTGATAAAATTTGATTAACTCTTTAACCTTGGGGATACATTCTTTATCATGTACACCAACTTTGGTCTTTTTTTGTACAGCTTCAAATGTTAAAGCTCCTTCAAGAACTGCTTCTTCTATGTCATGATCAGTAATTTTCAAAATTTTATCAACCACTTTGACTTTACCAACAATCATTCTTTCTTTCTGACCACTTTTTTTAAAATAATCATTTAATGCTTCTTTCAATGCTTTATCAGCCAGCACACTACAATGAAATTTTAATGGTGGAATCCCACCCAAAGCATTCGCAATATCTTTTGGTTTAACTTTTAAAGCATCTTCAATTTTCATCCCACCACCTTCAGTGATCATCACTGAGAATGCAGAAGTTGAAGCGATAGCCGTCCCACATCCAAATGTTTGCCATTTACATTCATCTATAGAATCGGTATCTTTATTCACCCTCAAAAACATTTTCATACCGTCTCCACAAGCTGGTGAACCAACTAATCCGATCCCATCAGAAATACATGCGTATTCTTGTGCCTCTTGTTGAGTTTTGAAAATATTTCTTGGATTAAAAAAATGATCTTTAACTTTATCAGTGTAAAACCATTGTTTCCCATCATTACTTTGTACATCACCTTGAGATGATGCCATCTTTAATTTAATACTCATTTTATTGACTCCCCTCATTACTAACATTAGTGTTTTGTTTACTCTCAATAATATTAACTTGGTCTGCAAACTGTTCAAACTCCTTTACATTTTGATCAAATGGAGAAATTGCTCTTAGTATCTTAACAATACCTGGTAAAACTTCAATTATTTTATCCAAATCTTCTTTTGTTGTTCTTTTCCCCAATGTAAACCTTAAACTTCCATGAGCGAACTCATATGGTACTCCCATAGAAATCAAAACATGACTAGGGTCTAAAGTTTTAGAAGTACAAGCACTACCAGAAGAAGCACAGATTCCATGTTCATTTAAGTATAATAATAATGCTTCCCCTTCAACATTCAAAAAACTTACATTAACATTATTTGGTAATCTTTTAGTTGGATGACCATTAAGGATAGTATTTGGAATAATTGATAAAATATTTTCAGACAAATAATCTCTCATCTCTACTAACCTTTTTGTTTCATCAACACGGTTATGCTGAACTAAATCTAAAGCTGTTGTAAACCCAACAATACCTGCAATATTTTCTGTTCCGCTCCTAAATCCTAACTCTTGACCGCCGCCAAATATTAAAGGTTTAATTTTAGTACCTAATTTTATGTACAACATACCGGTACCTTTAGGACCATAAATTTTACTCCCATTAAGGGTCATTAAATTTACGCCAAGATTTTTTACATCAATATCTAATATCCCACCAGCCTGACAAGCATCTGTATGAAATAATATTTTATGATCTTTAGCAACCTTAGCTATTTCTGAGATTGGATTTATTGAACCAACTTCATTACTTGCATAAATTATACTAATTAAAATTGTATCCTCACGAATAGCTTCACGTACTTGTTCTGGACTAACCATACCATAACGGTCTGGTTTCAGATATGTTACTTCACACCCTTCCTCTTTCTCAAGATATTCACAAGTTTCCAATACTGCATGATGTTCTGTTTCAGTTGTAATGATATGTTTACCTTTCCCTTTATTAGCACGATAAACACCTTGAATAGCTAAATTAATACTTTCTGTCCCTGAACCGACAAAAACAATCTCTTTATCTCTAGCACCAATTAATCCCGCGACTAATGATCTACATTGATCTAGAACTCCCCTAATTCTTCTTCCAACAGAATTAAAACTGCCTGGATTACCGAACTCTTCACAAAAGAAAGGTAACATTGCTTCCTTAACTTTTGGATCTAGATAAGTTGTTGCTGCATGATCTAAATAGATCTCTTTTTTAATTTCTATATTATTTGCCATTTTTTATTATTTACAAATTGATTCATTATTACAATTTCCACAAGGTAAAGAGCTTAATTCCTGTCCTGAAAATTGTTGAAATAATTTACAATATGAATCCTGTTTTTTGAAATGTTGATTAATCAAAAGTATTTCTGAGGGAACTAAACTATTATCTTCAACAATTTTAATTACTGCTTGATCAATTAATTCATCAAATTCATATCCTAAAAGGTCATTTTTAACCCTTTGATCTTTTTTATAATGTGTAATTGTAGCTGCACTAATGTTCATTATTGAAGCGACTTCTTTTTGTAATAATCCTTTCTCTAACAATTTCAATGCTAACTTTTTCCTAATAGCAGGGAAAAGGTACCAAACATCAAACTCTTGTGGAAACATTAATTTTTTCATCTTATTTTTTAATATTCAAATTGATCAATCTCATAGTTTTGATCATCTTCGGAATAATTTTCAACACAATCTAAACATCTTCCTTTAGGTGAGCAATAAGATTTGCAACATGAAATCTTGATCTCTTTCTGTTTTGCTGATTTAACTTCTTCAGTAAGATTCATTTATTCACCTGAATCTGTTAAATTTCTTTTTTCACAACCTTCTTGATATTTCTCGAGATCTTCCATTATCTCTTCGAAAGGATCTTTTTTATTCTCAGATTTTTTATTCTTATTTTCGTCTTCCATAATATTATTACAAAATACTTTCTAGATTAACTATAGTTAATTTATAAAGCTTTTGGATAAAAAAATAAACAACCTTAATGACTAAAAATGACTGACACTTGTCATCCAAAATAGGTTCTGTAGGACAACATTTAAAAAATAGCTAAAATCATAATAAAACTATGAATTTCAAAGGATTATATGAACGAAAAATAGATGAAAAAGGAAGAATTATTTTACCTTCAAAATTTGAAATAGATCAAGATAAAGGACTTTACTTATTAAAAAAAGAAGATAATTTGTTCAGGTATATTTTGCAAGGTGATCAATTTGATGAACAGATAAAATTCATTCACCCATTAAATCCTAAATTCTCTCTAGAAGACACACTTAAGATTATTAATAATAGGGGAGTTATAAGCCATCTGAAATTTAAACCTGTTAATTCTTCATTAAGAATCAATTTAGGGATGGAAAATTATAAACTTGTTAATCAAAAAGAGAGAAGTATCACCCTTTATGGTGCAAATAGTTTTATTTTAGTTTATTTAGGTAATTTAAAATCTTATAATCAAGAATTACAAAAAGTTTATTGAAAAAACTAAGCTTTACTTTTCTGAGCTTTATCAGAGATTATTGAACTGTTTCCTGACGGATCACTAATAATCAACTTGATTGTTTCTCTCCCTAACAAAACATTATTTAATTTTTTAATTTGATTTTTCAGCTTTTTCTTAGCACTCTTTTCTTCTTCTCCATCATAAGTTGATTGTAAAACTTTTTTGATACGTTCAATTACTCCTTCAACATTAGTGATGTACCCTTCTGATGATGGGCCAGAATCGACAGAAATAATCCTTGGTATCTTTAAAGATGCCACACTAGATTTGATCACTTTCGCTGTTAAATCATCCTCAGAATTGATCTCAAGGGTATAAGTTGCTGGATCTTTTTTCTCTGCAGGTTCTAAATCTGCTTTTCTAAATCCACAAGCGTCACATTGCATTGAAAATATAAATAATCTACCAAAATGAGGTACGTCAACTTCATCTTCTTTCAAAGTAAGCTTTTTTTTCCCACAAATGTGACATGGTTGACCTTTAATTTCTGACATTAGCTAAATAAAGTCTATTTTATTTAAAAAAGTTTCTTTTATGATTTAAAAAGAAAAAAATGAACTCAAAAGTTACTCACTTCTGTCACCAGAATAAAGCAATAATCTTTTTTCAAAGATTTTTACCATAAAGGTAAGCTAGATTCTTCCAAGGATAACTGTCTTATCATTGTTCTTCATTAATAAAGTGGTGTTAATTTAAAATATTTGTTGAAAAAGTTCTCATGTTAAGGGTCTACAATAAAGAAAAAAGAAAAGGGGATTAAACAGTTTTCTGGATATAATTTTTTATTCTGTTTCAACTTCAGGAGGGTCACTTGAAGTTGAACCTGAACTATCTGTATCACAAGAGGAGATACACCCGCTACATGAATATGGTGCACCAGTATCAGTATATACTGAAACTCTTCCATCTTCCATGGTTTGTGCACATGTGAATGTTGTTTGTTTACATTTTTTTACTGGTTTAAATTTAGCTACTGTACTGTCATCACACTTAATACACACAGAATCATAAGTCCCAGTTCCAATTAACTCTGTATTTTCTCCACAACCACTACCACCATACAGATTATTAGTATCTACTTCATTATTAAATTTTTTCAAAACATCAATATCAACTAATTTATTGTTAAAAGTTTTATCAATAGGTGCACCGGTACCTGAACTACCAATCATAAGAGCCATCCCAACAACATTACCTTCTTCATTAACAACCATTACTTCTTCAGAAGAAGTTTGAGAACTTCCACTAATCAAAAACAAAAAAACTATTGCAACAACTGCAACTATAGCAATAATAAATAAACCCGAATTATCTTTAACCATTTAATATAACCTCTTTTCACCTAAGTAATATTTTAGAGGTTATAAACCTTTTTCTCAAAAATAAAGGGAAGCCTTTCTTGAGTTAGGTCAGAGTC
>CAYMTF010000049.1:0-1570 GCA_964393295.1 uncultured Methanosarcinales archaeon
TATCATCTACTCAAATAACTATTAGAACATTTTATTTTAATAATTCCTTATTCATAGAAACAATATTATTTAACTGAACAATTAAACCATTACAATTTTTTTGTGCTTCAGAGACTAATTTTGCAAGAATTGACCAAGACTCCTCAAGAGATTTTTCCGCACTATTTTTATTTTCAAAAAGTTTTTTATTATTATAATATTGATCGCTATAAGATTTAATAAATTTTTCAGTAGTGATTATTTTATCAATTATTACTTTTATCTCACCAAAATAACGTGAATCTTCCTTTACTAATGTTCTAGAAATTGCCAGAAGTTTTTTCCTAGCTTCCTCATATCTCTTGCTAAGCTTAGGTGGTAATTTTCCAATTATTTTCTTTAAATTTTTATCTATCCTTTTATTAAAAGAATCTACTTTTCTTTCTGAACGACCAACTTGCATCTGATGTTTTTTTAATACAGAGTAATTTTTCTGTTCAATATCTTCCCTTAATTTATCTAAAAATTCAAACTCAGTTCCTAACCAACCTTTTTCTTTATCTACAAACTTAGTAATCTCCTTGATATGATCTTTGTTATATTCCAAAGAAACAGCTTTTTGAATCTGTTTTTTAGGTTTATTTTTAAGATCTTTTTTCCACCCTGTAAAAACAAAAACAGGGGAACCCCTACTTTTGACCATATCCTCAAAAAGTTTTCTAGGTACCCAAACATAACCTTTATCTCCCCATGAACTACCCCAACTATTTCTAATCTTGAAACATTCATGCTTATTTTTACCATCTGGATAATGTGAATCATAACCAACAATCACCATCCTATGTCCACCCCTATTTCTTCCTTCAGATTTAGAATATAATTTACCCACACTAGAATTAAAATTCTCTGGGCAATCAATTGAAAAACATATTGGATGATCATCTGCTAAAGAGGATATCCATTCCCCAGAATCATAAGATAATTTTTTTACTTCCAATACCTTCTGTAAACCTGCATCTAAATAACAATTATCAGATGGAGCAGATTTCCATTTATCGCTCCCAACATCTTCAAAATGCCACAACTCTTGTTTACAAACACCTGTATTAGTCATCTCTTTAACTAAATCATTAGCATTAGTACCAACATCATTTCTTTTATCTCCTCTTGCATTGTAATAAAGGAACAATTCTGACAAACGATACTCATAATTAACTCTCCCATTAGTTCTATTGATAATGTATTCTAATATTGAGGATCCAGCAAAAGCAGCACAAGCCCCTATACCATCCTGGTTCCTTATAGAAAAAAACCATGGTTCAATTGTATCAACCAATACACGCTTATCTTTAGGAGGTGAAAATTTTTGTGGTTTATAACGTTTAATTCCCCTAATTAATTTACCTTTCGGATCATTTAAGATTGGGTCTTTAGGTGGATTTGGATCATCTCCCTTATTTCTTCTTGTTGGACCACTCGGGCTTGGAGGTGGAGGTGGGGGAGGTGGAGGTGGAGCTGTTTGTATTTGGTTATCGATCCGTTTGGAGGACAGGGGAGCGGTCACGTTCTGGTCGCGGCCGGCCATCCACGT
>CAYMTF010000049.1:1580-5557 GCA_964393295.1 uncultured Methanosarcinales archaeon
GGTGGAGGTGGGGGACCAATATGGACTGTCCCAGTAGGTACTGGAGGAGTTGGGTCATCATCGTTATCATCATCTCTTTCAGTTAAACTATTTGTACTACTTATACTAGAATCACCAGAATCATCAGAACCCCCATAATTAGCAAACATTTTAATGAGATAATAAACAGTTAGTATCAAAAGAATTAATTCTAACCAACCTGCAAATTCGGTTACAAAATTAGGACTGCTATGTAAATGACCTATACCTTGAGCCCAAGAAGTAGTTACTCCAACCATACTCATTAAAAATAAACAAATAAAAGACTTTATACCTGCAGATGTTTTAGAATTAGTTTCTGAATTCAAAATCAAAGCTAAAACAGCACCAACAGGACCAAAAACAAGAAGAGCACTAAAAATAATTCCAAAATTAGCACCACTAGCCAACAAAACACTATCAGGAATAAATATACTTGAAATAATAGAAATTACAACAGTAATAACAATACGAATATTCTTATTACCATCGTCCCTTAGAACAGGAACATGCTTAGCAGCCATATATAATAAAGAAAAAACAGTAATACCTATTAAGAGACGTAATAAAGCTGGTAGCTGATTATTATGATTTGCTAGTAGGTTATTAATATCAGTTAATTGTAATATACTATCAAATAACTTTGACATAACATCTCCTGGACCAGCAACTGCTAAACCTGAAAATAATAATAGAAATAATATTGGAACAATTAACTTTTTATTGAATTTCAAATAATAATACCTCTTGTCTTAAAAGATTATTATAATAACTTATAATATTTTCGTTGAAATAGGAATAAGAAAAGATCAATCTAAGCATGAATATCTTAGTAATCTTTTTAAAACAGAACCATATTCTACAGAATATGAGTTCAGTTCGTAAAAAAGGAAGCTAAACAAAATATAATTCTTAATAGTTTTAACTTTATTAAAAAAAACATTATTTTTCAAACAATAATTAAAGGTGAATAAATAAAATGCCAAATGTTAAAGATTTTCAATGGAAACAAGGGATCACAGTAAAAGAATTGATGCAATCATATAGTCACATCGGTTATCAAAGTGTAGAATTGTCACGAGCAGCAGATGTGATCATAAAAATGAAAAAAAATTCTGCTAAAATCTTTTTAACATTTACTTCTAACATGGTTACTTCTGGATTGAGAGGATTTTTTGCTCAACTCATAAGGTTAAAAATACCTAATGTTATTGTTACTACTGTAGGCGGTATTGAAGAAGACATTATGAAAGCTAACGGGGAAAAATTTTCAATAGGTAATTTTAGTAGTGATGACGTAGAATTACATGAGAAAGGAATAAACAGAATAGGCAATTTATTAATCAAAAATGAATCTTATATGAAATTTGAGGATTATATAAATCCAATCCTTGATAAACTTTATACTAAAAAGAAAAGATGGGCGGTATCTGAAATGTTAAAAGAGATCGGGTTAATGCTTGATCCAAAAAAAGCACAAGATTCAATTCTATTTCAAGCTGCAAAAAATGAAGTCCCCATATTTTGTCCAGCAATCACAGATGGAGCCTTTGGGTTCCATTTATATCTATATCGACAAAAACATCCAGATTTTATCATTGATGTAGTTAAAGATTTTGGTAACATCTTATTTACTACAACACATGATGATAAAAAAGGAGTCATTGCTTTAGGAGGAAGTATCTCAAAGCATCATGCTATTCTTTGCACATTACTTAATGGCGGTGCAAATTATGCAGTCTATATGACTACTGCTCATAAAACTTCTGGCAGTATGTCTGGAGCAACAACTGATGAAGCAAAATCATGGGGAAAAGTAAAAGATGATTCGGATATTGCCACGGTTAATGGAGATGTAACAATTATGTTCCCTTTAACAATGATTAAAGTTCTTGAAGAATTAAAAGAGGAAAATTTGTTAGAATGAAAATTATTTGTTCTGATGAATTCTCCTTTGAAAAATTTCAAGAGGACAACATAATAATTTATTCAAATCAAGGTTATAGATTACATTATTGCGGGAACATAGAAAAACCAACAACTGATATGCATTTTCATTTCTCAGTTAAAACTGAAAACGGAACTAAATTTGATATAAGTGGAAGGAATTTAGAATCAAAAACAAAATATGGTGGCTATCAACAACAATTAGTCGAAATCTCTAAAAAACCTAAAAAAAATTTACAATATATTGAAATTGGTGCAGGATTGGGAGAATTTGTTCCAAAAATAACTAAAGAAAATAATCTTAATTACAAACCAATGATTATTGATCCTGCAAACTACAATTTATTAGGGGACATGTTGATTTATTTCCAGAATAAATTTCAATGTAATAAACATGAAGAAGAACTCTCAGAACTAATAGAAAGATGTGACATTATCTCTGATAGCTCAAAAGTAATTTTGTTTAATAAAACATTAAGTCAGACTCTTCAGTATCATCAAAATATATCAGAAAAAGGAGATATAGTTATAGATAATTATGGACCTTCTTTTTGGGAGAGTATGGAAACAAACTTAAACCTAAATCAAGTTGATAAATTAGAACTAAAGTTAGTTAGACCTAATGGAAGCTTATATCAAAGAACAAAAATAATAAGAAAAAAGAAAAAAGATCTTTTCAGTAATATATGGGATCAGATATAGAAAAATGAAAGCTAAATTTATAATCTCAAAATCTATTGTATTAAATAAATATTATCAAATTGAAAAATTATGCGATCTCGTCTCTTATAGTTCAAAGACAAATCCATTAATTACCAGCCTATTGGAAGAAAATACAGATTCTATTTTTAGTATCCATCTCTTTAATGAATTAAAAGATATAAAAGATAAATCTAGAGTATTATTCCTTGCTCAAGCATGGAACAATAAAAAGATTAAAAAATTATTGGATCTTGGGGTAAAAAGGTTTGTAATTGATAATGAAACAGACCTCAATACATTTTTAGAATATATTGAGACCAATCAACCACAAGGTTTAACGTTATTATTAAGAATGAAACTTAAAGAGAATACTCTCAAAACTGAAAGATATTTTGTTTTTGGAATTAATTCTGATAAAATAAATCAACGAATAAAAGAAATCTGTTCTAATCAAAAACAAAAATCATCAATTTCAAATATAGGCATACATTTTCATAGAAAAACTCAGAATATGGCTGAATGGAATTTAAGATATGAACTGGAAGATTTAATCACACCAGAGGTTATGAGTTTAATAGATTTCATTAATATTGGTGGGGGATTACCATCAGAATATGCTAATACTAATGTTAATGTTTTACCTAGTATCTTCAAAAAAATTAATGAATTCAAATCTTGGGCACATCAACAAGATGTTAAAATCATGATTGAACCAGGCAGATTTATTGCAGCACCAGCAGGAAAATTGATAACAGAGATTATTGGAATAGATCAAAATAATATAACAATTAATGCATCAGTGTACAATTGCGATCTTGATGCATTGATTGTACCAGTAAAATTAAAAGTTGAAAATGAATTAACTAAAGAAACTGGAGAACCGTTTGTAATTAAAGGAATAACACCATGTTCAATGGATTTGTTTAGGTATAGAGTTTACCTAAATAATCCAAAAATAGGAGATTTTATTACTTTTATTAACGCTGGTGCATATAATTTTACAACAGAATTCTGTAATTTAGAAAAATTGGATACAGAAATTATTGAATAAGAATGGAATGGATGAATTTACCACCCAAATACTGTACTAAAGAAAGCAAATTTGTAATTTTACCTATTAGTTATGAAAAAGACTTAACTTATGGGGATGGAACATCAAAAGGTCCACACGAGATAATAAAAGCTAGCCAACATTTAGAATATTATGATGAACAATTTGATTGCGAAGGGTTTACAAATGGAATTAAACTATTAAATCAATTAGAACTGTGTGATAAAGAACCAGAAGAGATGGTTAAAATAATTTCAGA
>CAYMTF010000050.1:0-5546 GCA_964393295.1 uncultured Methanosarcinales archaeon
TTATCGAATTGGTTTGATCACATAAATGATTTTGCCTGTTGAAAAGCTTTAGCTGCCACTTTATTTCTATCATTCAATTGATTAGAAAATTTTTCTGCTTGAGAAACATATTTGTCACTTATTGCAACTTTCCTATTAATCATTGTCCCCATACTATTACCTAAATTTTGTTGTTCTTCTTTATGTAATGCTTGGTTTTGAGATATTAATCTTTTTTCAGATTTAATTAAACCTTCAATCTCTTGATTTATTAATAGTGTCTCTTTTTCAATTTGTTGAACAACTGCCTGCATATATTTACTCACTTTTTTTTGATATTCATCAATCCCACTGTTGTTTATTTCTTTGGTTAATTTAACTAAACTACCACTAACATCCTCAGAGAATACTACTGATGCAATCTCAATTGCTGCTTCAGCACCTTTTTCTATAGCTTCTTCTGAATTCTCTAAACCTTCTAGAAGTTTAAGAACTGACAACATTTTTTTCTCTATAAGGATATTATTAAGTGCTATATTTTTTAATATATTCTCAAAATTAATGTCCTCTGAGATTATACCATTATATGTCTCAAAATATTTTTTTATATCTTCAGAATAAGATAATACTAATTGATGAATGTTCTGTGCCCCTTTAAATTTATCAATCGCCTTTTCAATCTTTTCTTGTTGATCTTTTAATTTTTTGAACCTTTTTTCTAACTCTTTTTCTCTTTTTTTAAGCCCTCTAGCGTATTTATTGGCGCTTCTATTTAATCTCATGACTTTTCGAAGTTCTGATCTTAAAGACTTGATTTCTTTTTCTAAGATTTTATAAGTATTTTTTAGGGAGTCATCCAATTGGGTTAAATATTTTTTATTTTTTTTTAACATGGCGATTTCTTTTTTCAATTCTGTAATTACTTGCGGGTCTGCTTTTTTCCCCTTTGCAATTTCTGATAATAATTTAACTCTTTTCATATTTATTATAGCGAAGATAGCTTTAATTTCTTTTCCAAAACCTTTTTTTTCTTTCCTCTCTTTCTTCCCAATTTCCCGATCTAGTTTATTTGCATGTAAAATTATTTCTCTAAGATGTTTTATTGATTTTCTTAATCTTTTAATGAATCCTTTTTGATGTTCTTCATTTTGTTCTTCATACAAGATTTGTTTTTTTAAATGGTCATTAGTACTTTGCAAGACATTATGGAAATATTCTGCAGTTTTAGAATTAATTTGATTAAATTTATTCATAGTTTTGATGCTTTTAGATAATGCTTCAATTTGAACTGTTTCTTTTTCTTGAACTTGCTGAATCTGTTTTTTTTCTTTTACTTCCTTTTTAATGTCTTGAGTTTCATTGGAGATGTCTGCAACCGCTGCAATAATAGTTTCTTGTAACTCAGCTGTTTTTTCTTCAAGTTGTATTGTCTTTTCAGAACTTTTAGTTATGTTTTCAATTAATTTCTCTTTCTTTTTTTCTGTTTTATCCTTTTTTCCACCAACAGATTTTTCTTCAGCTTCTGATTTTTTTTGTTTTTTTTCAATCCATCTCCCAAGAGCAGCAATTCTAGATTCTTTTTTTTTCTCTTGTTTTTTTTCTTCTTTTACTCCTAACCAACTTCGTTGTGTTCCTTGTCCACTTCTTCTGATCTCATTGGTTTCTGCACGTTGTTCTTTATTATGCCTAATGAATTTAAATGCATAGAATATCATTATTAAAATAATTACAAAAATAAGGTTCCTAACTATTAACCCTAATGTTTCAGAAAAAACTCCAACGATATGATTAATATCCATTATTTAGATAAACAGATCAAACTATATAAAAATTACTTTTTCCAGAATACTTTTTTTACTTTCACTGCTAATCCTTTCTTTTTAGTATTAACTTCAACTGCTGACATTAATGCTTCACCCATAGCAACTAATTCTCCTTTGATGGTTATTAATGCAATAGGTTCCCCTTTTTTGAAATTTTCTAATTTACTAATCCCTGGACCTCCCAGATCTCTTCCATGACTAATACTTTCTACTGCTGAATCAAAAATCCAAACTTTTTTGATGTGTTTAAGACCATTTTCAATTGGTTGAATACAGTATCGTAAATATTTGTCATTATTCTCTTCCTTCCAGTAATATAATGCATCACGTAAGTCATCTAAAGTAATTAAATTATCATTTTCATCAAAAGGACCAGCTTTTGTTCTTCTTAATTCTGCCATGTGTGCACCTACACCTGCTTCTTGTCCAAAATCATGAACTATCTTTCTAATGTATGTTCCAGCTTGACATTTAATCCTAAATAAAACGTCTTGCCCATCAATCTCAATGACTTCAAATTCATAAATCTCTCTGGTTCTTTCTTGCCTTTTAATAGCACTTTTAACTGGTGGTAATTGCTTAATCTTCCCTTTAAATTTTTCAACAGTTTCAAATATTTGTTTTTCATCAATTTTCCTATGTAAATGCATAACACATACGTATTCTTTTGGGGCTGTTAAAAAGAAATGAGTTATTTTTGTAGCATCACCTAATGCAACCGGTTGGACTCCAGTTACTGCAGGATCTAATGTGCCAGAATGTCCTGCTTTTTTTATCCCTAAAATTTTTTGTACATCTGCAGAGAATTGATGAGAAGTTGGGCCTTTAGTTTTATCTAAATTAATGATCCCATAATTAATTAATCTTTCAATTGGACGCTCTTTAGGATTAATACCTATCAATCCTTCTTCATTTTTAATCGTGAATGTTTGACCAATACTCATCTTTTAGGGGCATTACTTTTTTTTCTACTTCTTTCAAGAAGATTTCTGACCTCTTATCTAATAAGGTTGTCATTTCTTGGAACATTTGACATAATTTATCGTCATTTATTTTTCTTTTAATATTTAATATTGAAAATTTTGTCATTCTTTTTAGTTTTTCTTTAATTGATAAAGATTTTCCTTCTTTTAAATCTCTATAAAATTTTAAACTTAGCCAGTTTTGTGTTGTACCTTCTAATGTAGAAAAATTCTCAATAAATTTCATCACATGTTTACTTTTTAAAATTGAGATTATTTTTTTATTTTTTCTTTCACTCATACCATGAAATGATGCGAATGCAGTGATGACTGAATTTGTTCTATCGTTTTTGAACGCATTTTTTACTCGCGAGGTTAATTCAGGATTTTTTAATGCTAAGATATGGTCAATAGTAAATTCAGTAAGGTGATGTATTGTCATAGCATCAACTTTACCAATCACATTTTCATATCTTTTAGCAATGTTCTCAACTTCCTTACTATTTTTACAAATAAATCCCTCCCATTTATGGGTGTAATGATCTATCCCGAATGGTTTTTCAGCATGCATTATGATAGCTAATGCACTAATCTGATGTAATCTTTTTGCAACATTTCCAAAGAATTCTTTACCATTGGTATGTGTTTTATGATATTCAATTAATCCAGACAAATGGATGTCTGGTAATATACTTCCTACTATTAAGAAGTCCTGTTCTTCTTTGTTAAGATTATTACCCTCAGTTAATTTTAGAGAGAAATAACAATGTGTTAGTGGGTTTACCATTTTAATTATTAGGTCTGTTGAAAAATGATTCAGTTTATAAGATTAAAATAATAATAAAATGAAAGAATTACTACTTTTTGGTTTCATCCTTAGGAGATCCTTCAATTGGTTTAGTTTCTTTTTTGGTTGTAGGTTCTTTACTTTCTTCTACTTTTTTTGAAACAATTTCCTTCCCTGCTTTAGGGGACTCTTCAATTGATTTTATCTCTTTTTTAATTGTAGTTTCTTTATTATCTACTACTTTTTTTGAGATAGGTTTTTCTTCCACCTTAGGGGATTCTATTTTAGTTCCAAAGAGTTCAGCTTTCACTTCGCCTTTTTCATCTTTCCTTACAGTAACCTTAACTTTGTGCGGCGGATTCCTTATCCCATGATTCCATAATTTTTCATTTAATGATTTACCTAATTTAATCTGGTCACTTTTCATATGTTTAACTAAAAATTCTCTTACTGCTTTAACAGCTTTTTTGGTTTGTCTCCAATTAGGAACTTTTCTGAATTCTTTTCTAAGAGGTATAGTATAGGTTCTTTCAATACTTGTTTCTGTTGTTTTTTTAGCCATCTTAAATTCCTATGCTTTAGTATTGGTTTTTCTCCAATTCCTTTTAACTTCAGTGTGCCTAGAAGGATGTACTCTTTTTCCTTTCCCATAAGTTTTAAAAACAGTCCAAAATGGAGCCCATTTGGTTTGTTTTGATAACTTGATTAATCGTTTCTTTTTTGAAGGATGTTTATGTCTTGCCATATTTAATTACCCTTTTTCCGATCTTCTTTTGCAATTTGTACTGCAATTTTATCTAACAAAGATGTACCTTTCGGAGTTAAAATTCTGCCTTTATGTACACCTTTTTCTGTTTTTTTGATTAATTCAGATTTTTCTAATTGTTGTAAGATTTTCCTGATTATAGAACCGGAGGCCTTGTAAACATGTTCTGGTTTATGTCCTCTGTTCTTTTTACCACCAAATTTAGTTCTTAACTTTTCAGTTCCAACTGGCCCTAACCTAGCTACGGATCTTAAGATTGCAGCGGATCTAAAGAACCACCATTCATCTGAGTCCGGTAACCTTTCTTTATGGTGTCCAGTCTTAACAAACTTGCTCCATTCCTCAGGAGCTACTAAACCCTGTGATTTTAATTCCCTTGCTGTTCTTTGAACAAGCTCATTTCCATCAACTAACATTATATGAGTCATATAAGCTTAGGATTATGGTTTATTTATAAAGATTTTGTAGTAAACAAGTAGTTTTACTTTGAAATTATTGTTTTCTTTTTTTCTTTTTCATAACACTTAAATATTTTCAACCAGAAAAATAATTTAATCATGAAGAAAATAGTAGTAATTGGGGGGGGGACTGGTTCATATACTGTCCTTAAAGGTTTAAAAGTATACCCTTTACAAATTTCTGCAATTGTTAGTATGTTTGATTCTGGTGGAAGTACTGGTAAATTGAGGGATAATTTAGGAGTTTTACCACCAGGGGATTTGCGTAGATGTTTGATTGCATTAGCCGATGATGACAAAGAGAACATTTTACGAGACCTATTTAGTTTTAGATTTGAAGGTGGGGTTGGAAATCATTCGTTAGGTAATTTAATTATTACTGCATCTGAGAAAAATTATGGTTCATTAAGTGCTGGTATCAAGAAAATAGGTCAGCTTCTTAATATGAGAGGTAAAGTCATCCCAGTATCATTAGAAAATTCTCATCTACGCGCAGAATTGAAAGATGGTTCTATAATTAATGGTGAAAATAATATTGATGTCCCAACAAATGAACGATCTCCAATAAATAAAATATCTCTTAATCCTTCTGTTATAATTAATGAAGAAGCTAAGGTCGCAATTCTTGAAGCCGACCTTGTAGTAATTGGCCCGGGAGATCTTTATACAAGTTTGATACCTAATTTATTGGTTGATGGGGTGGTTGAAGCATTACAAAAAACTAATGCTAGGCTTGTCTATATTTGCAATCTTATGACTAAAAAAGGTGAC
>CAYMTF010000051.1:0-5476 GCA_964393295.1 uncultured Methanosarcinales archaeon
TCTTGCCATTACTCCTTTATCAAAATAATGTTTCTTTAGTTTCATTTCTGTAACTAAGTCTGCCTTTTCAATAATTTCTTCCGGTACATTTCTCCCAGTAAGAATAAGTTCAATATGTTCTGGTTTTTTATTAATCATATCAAGAACATCATTTTTATTCAAAAACCCAAGGGACATCGCAACATTAATTTCATCAAGAACAACCATGTGATAATTACCAGACATAACTACCTCTAAGGTTTTTTTGAACGCTTTTGCAATATAATCTTTTTGAATGTCATCGTTAAGAAAACAATATCGGCAAGTTCCACATTCAATATCTTCTCTTATATAATCAAACAATTTTTTATCTTTATCTTCTTCACTTAATTTGTGAAACCCTTGGATCTTTAATTGTTTGTGTTGTTTTATACAAGGTCTTCCAAACTGGAGGATCTCAAAATTTGGGAGATGATTTTTAGCGGCAACATATTCACCGGTGTATGCCCCACCTTTCATGTATTGAATCATGAAAACATTAAAACCTTGACCTACTGCCCGGAGTGATAAACCTAAAGACGCAGTAGTTTTACCTTTCCCGTCACCTGTATAAACATGAACTCGTCCTTTTTTTTTAATCATCTATCTCTCCTTTTGTTAATTTTTCAAACTAATTCTTCTGATTATAAATATTACTGAAGTCTTAGCTATACTAATCAATTTTTGTGAGGGTAATTTTTAATAAAGATGGTTTGTCCTATCAAAATGGGGATGTTTGTTAAGATTATTTTTATCAGTTTTTGTCGATTCGTTTTTTATTTCTATGTTTTGGGATGTTTTTTCTTCTATGGCTTTTTTATTGACAGAATAATCGTAATTACTTACTAATACTTGGGAATCATGGCTACCATCTCTATAAATAG
Source organism: uncultured Methanosarcinales archaeon (assembly GCA_964393295.1). Lineage (GTDB taxonomy): Archaea > Nanobdellota > Nanobdellia > Woesearchaeales > GW2011-AR9 > CAYFJV01. Next base: position 903 of record CAYMTF010000051.1, read on the forward strand.
TTATCCCTTTACATTCTAATTGATGGGATAGTAAAAATACTTCTCTTACGTCTTCAACTGTAGCATGTTTTGGGAAATTAACTGTTTTTGAAACGCCGTTGTCAACATGTCTTTGGAATATGGATTGAATTTTCACATGGTCTTCAGGGTTAAGTTCCATTGCAGTTAAGAATATATCCCTTATCTCTTTTGGTATACCTTCAATATTTTGTGCTGAACTTTGTTGTGCAACTTGTTGAATCAATTCTTCAGAATAAAAACCGTCATCTTTAGCAATTTCTTCAAATAATGGATTAACTTCTAAAATTTCAAATTGAGATGTTTTACGAAGGTAAGATAATGCATATAATGGTTCAATGCTTTGTGAACACCCAGCAATTAATGAAATAGTCCCAGTTGGAGAAATAGTTGTTCTAGATGAATTCCTCACGTGATAATACTCGTTCCCAGAGTCATAAATTGATTCATAAAAATTAGGAAATACTCCCCTTTTTTTAGCAAGTTTGCAAGAAGCTTCACGTGTTTCATCATTTACAAACCTCATTAGTTTATCTGCTATAGTTAATGCTGTTTGTGAGTTGTAAGGTGTTCTTAATTTTATTAACATATCAGTAAAACCCATTATCCCTAAACCTATCTTTCTATTAGATTTTACTAACTGATTTGTTTTTTCTAATGGCGATTCACTTAATTCTAACGAATTATCTAAAAAATGTACAGCTGTATGGATCGTTTCTTTTAATTGGTCCCAATCAATATTGTACCTGTTAGTTTCTTTATCTTTGATACAATGTTTAGATAAATTAATTGAGCCTAATACTACTGCTTCGTAAGGGAGCAATGCTTGTTCTCCACAAGGACTAGTACATTCAATTTTTCCTAATTTAGGAGTGGGGTTGCTTCTTGGTGTGTTAAATCTGTCAAGGAAGATTATTCCTGGGTCAGCATTTTTCCAAGCCATAGTTGCGATCAGATCAAAAGTTCTTTTGGCATCTAATTGTCCAACAATTTCTCCTGTCCTTGGGTTAATAAGGTTATATTTCTCCTCATTCTTAACAGATTCCATAAATGAGTCGGTAATTCCTACTGAAAGATTAAAATTTGTAATAATGTCTCTCCTTTCTTTACAAGTAATAAAATCTAAAATGTCTGGATGATCTATTCTTAATATCCCCATATTTGCTCCAGAACGTTTCCCTTGTTGTTTGATGTTACTTAACGCTTTATCGAATGTTTTTAGAAAAGATAATGGACCGGAAGCAGCCCCAGGATTATTATTTGCTATGTCTCCTTTCGGTCTAAGATTAGAGAATGAGAAACCAGTTCCAACCCCAGATTTATGAGATATTGCTGCATTTTTCAAGGTAGTGAAAATACTTTCTGTATTATCTTCTATGGGTAAAGAAATAACTGAGAATAAAGATTTACTTTTTGTTCCTGCATTCATTAAATTTGCTGAACTGGGTAAAAATTTTAATGTGGAAATAGTTTCAAAGAATTTATTTGCAATTTCTGGTATTTTTTCATTCTCAAATCTCATATCTGCAGAAGAGATATATTTTGATACCCTCAGAAACATCTCTCTTGGAGTTTCGATAATTTTCCCGTCATGATCTTTTAGGAGGTACCTTTTTTGAAGGATCCTTAAAGCATTATTATTTAATTAGCAATCGTCAATAACACTAGAATAAGATCTTGATTTTCTTAATTCTTTACGTTTTTCTCTATAAATGATAAATGATTTAGCAGTTTTAACATGACCTTGTTCAATCAAAACTTTTTCAATGTGATCTTGAATAGATTCAATATCAATTATGTCCTGGTTATTAATATAAAGGTAATCTTGAACCAAACCTGATAAATCTTCTGAAATTGTTTTATTATCTCCTCCAACAGATTGGGCGGCTTTGAAGATAGCAGAAGTAATTCTATCTGGTTCAAAATTAACCACTTCCCCATCCCGTTTTTTAACCTTAAGTTCCATTTTTTATACCTGTTTTTTCATAAGGGTGGTTTTATTTAAATTCTTTCTTGTAATTTATCCACATATAAATAGAAAATTTTAAGAACACATCTAATTAGGTTTAATTCATGAGTCTAATTTTGAAATCTTTGTATTATTTTTTACCAGCTTTAATGGCGAATAGTGCCCCAGTATTATTCAAATGTGTTAATGTTTTAAATTGGCCTGTCAACGAAAAATTGTTTGGGAAGAATAAAACCTGGAGGGGATTAGTCTCTGCAACATTATTTGGTACATTTGTTTTCTGTTTACAAAAATGGGCATATCAATTTGATTATTTCAAAAGTTTATCAGTAATTGATTATTCTGGATATACTATCCTGTTGGGTGTGTTATTATCTGGTGGGGCTATTCTAGGAGACCTAATTAAAAGTTATTATAAAAGGAGAGAGGGGATTAAACCAGGAGATAATTGGATCCCTTGGGACCAGTATGATTTTCTAATTGGTTCGTTGTCTCTTTCATCTGTTGTTTATGTTGTGTCAGGTGGTGTTTTAATCATCTTAGCTATTTTTGTTCCATTATTACATGTATTGACTAATTATCTTGGTAATTATATCCAAAAATTGAGATAAATTAAGTTCTATTTTTTTTTAATTATTTTAACAAATTTGATTATGAACCAATTTATCTGTAACATTAAAGAATAAATAGTTAATATCCCTGAAATAAAGAACGTAACTGGGATTAGATAATTTAGATTAATTAAAGAGATTATTGTGGATATTGTTAAAAAAGTTCTTTGAAAAATAACCGGAGAACGATAATCACTAATGTAATAAATAATTTGAGTGATTATGAACAAGGCTGTAATCAAGTATACAAAATAATCTTGTAAAAACAAACTAATTTTTATCAAGATGGCTAATGAGATAATTCTATCAGTTATAAAATCATAATGTTTGCCAAATTTAGTTTGATAATCAGTTGTTCTTGCAATAACTCCATCTAATGCATCAGCATAAAGATGTAATAAAATCAAAATTATAAACATGATATTGTTTTCAAATAAGAAATAACTGGCACTTAATCCCGTTAATAATGATAAAGTGGTTATGTAATTTGGGGTAATATTTAGTTTAATTAATTTTTTAGATGCCGGTTTTAATAATTTATCTCTGATATTTTGTGATCCTGAGACTAATTTTTTTCTTAATTTATCCATGTTAATTCTTCAAATATTTGTTTTATTGGTAAATTATATAAATGGAGTATATAAAAGATTATTGTTTACTTTTAAGGTGGTAGACTGTATTGGTTAGATTTAATATGAAACATTTATTTTTAGAGATCAAATATGTAGGGGAAATGAATTTCCCAGACAAATTATTAGAAGGTTTACCACAAAATATAGTTCTCGGTGGAAGTATCCAATATTTGGATTATTTGTCTAAATTAAAACAATTCTTAGAGAGTAACGGAAAAAAGGTTTATATGTTTAATAGTAGGCATGGTCAATATCCAGGTCAGATCTTGGGGTGTGATATCTTCAAATTCAAACCAGCAGATGAGATCACTGGTAAAGAAGCAGAATTTGATGCTTTTGTATACCTTGGTGACGGTATGTTTCATCCAACTGCCTTATTGTTTGAGAATGAAAAAAATGTCCATATTTATAACCCTATGTCTAAGATGGTGGAGGTATTGGATAAAGAATTGTTGATTAGTATTGAGAAAAAAAAGATGGGGATGTTATCCAAATTTCTTGTTAGTAAAAATATTGGTGTTTTGGTGACCTCTAAACCAGGTCAAAATCAAAGTAGAGCGGTGAATCATTTTCGAAAAGAGATGGAAGGCAAGGGAAAAAATATTTATGTATTCCTTGGAGATAATGTTAATGTGGCAAGTTTAGAAAATTTTAATTTTATTGATGTCTGGATTAATACTGCGTGTCCACGTATTGTGCAAGATTTTAATTGTTTGAATTTACGTGATCTCAAGGAGATCAATTTCTTTTCTGGTGAAGGAGCAGTATTTTAGTTTTGATATTGAGGTATTGTCCTTTTGATCTCACTTTATCATAGAATCTAAGATGTTTTAATCATTATAGTCTAATTGTGGTCATTTTGTAGCCCATTTATCTATTCTTAAATTAAATCTACTTTTTTCTCCTCTGACAATGACACGAAAGGTTTAAATACCAAAAAATAATTCTTATCGACGTGAGGGTGAATTAATGTTCATTCTAAAGTTGTTTTTAATAGAGGTGGAATAATAAATGGTAAAAACAAAAACAGTAGCAAAAGTAGGAATTAAGAAAGAATCAGGCTTTTTATACTTCGTTGATAAAGACGGGGACATTTCTTGTGCAGAAATGAGTAGAGCTGGTAAGAAAGGTAGAAGAAAAAAACCTAAAAAGGTTGCAAAAGTTGGTGTGAAGAAGAAATCAGGATTTTTGTATTTTGTAGACAAAAAAGGGAATGTTTCTTGTGCAGAGATGGCTCGGGGAAGAAAAGCTTCTAAAAAGAAAAAAGCAGCTAAAAAGAAACCTGCTAAGAAGAAGGCTCCAGCTAAAATGAAAACGACAAATAAAAATGGTAAATATAAATTT
>CAYMTF010000052.1:0-5454 GCA_964393295.1 uncultured Methanosarcinales archaeon
GTTGAAGGTATTGTAATAGACCCTAATGCAAATTTACAACATTTAAAAGGATATTTAACTCAGTTTTATAAAAAAATGGGATATGAAAAAATTAGGATGAGACCTGCTCACTTCCCTTACACTGAACCAAGTTTAGAAATTGATGTTTTCCATCCAATTAAAAAAGAATGGGTAGAATTAGGTGGAGCAGGAATATTTAGGCCAGAAGTTGTAAAACCTTTACTTGGGTTTGATTGTCCTGTTTTAGCTTGGGGGCAAGGGATGGGAAGAATCATATCAGAATATTGGGAGATCGTTGACATTAGAGACCTTTACAAAAATGATTTAAAACAACTTCGCGAAATGAAAAAATGGTTAAAATAAACTTTTTGTAACTAATAACAATCATCAAAATTAAGAATAATGGAGAAAAAAAATGAATAAAGAACAACAAGTAGAAGAAAAAAATAACAATGGACACAATCACAAAGATGGCTGTTGTGACCATGAGCACAAACATGATCCGATTCAAAATGTTGCCGCAGAATTTACAGAACAGCATTTTCCGATTATATGGGATGAACATAAAACTAAATTAAAAGAACTATCAAAAAAAGAACTTGCAGAACAAATGTTCTTTTCAGGGACAGCCATGATCTTAAATGCTGTTCAACAAGACCATAAAGCTATGATGGAACAACAGAAAGGAGATCAATCCGCCACTGAGATAAAAAAGAAATAATTGTTTTTTAAAACAACATAAAACGATGCCTACCATAACATTAAACAAAAAAGTATTTGAGAAACTAGTAGGAAAAGAGCTTCGACTAGAAGAACTTAAAGACCGTATTAGTATGTTAGGTACAGATTTAGAAAAGATTGACGATGACGAGATTCATGTTGAAATCTTCCCTAATAGGCCAGACCTGTTATCTGAACAAGGTTTTGCTAGAGCTTTTAGTTCTTTTATTGGTGTTAAAACAGGATTAAAAGATTATAAAATTATCCCCAGCGGGGAAAAAGTAATCATCGAAGGATCAGTTAATAAAGTTCGACCATACACTGCTTGCGCATTAATTAAAAATATTAATCTTGATGATGAAAAGATCAAGCAAATAATCCAAATTCAAGAAAAACTCCATATTACTTATGGGAGAAATAGAAAAAAATGTGCAATAGGGATTTATCCTTTAGAAAAAATTTCATTTCCAATAACTTATCTTGCCGATGAACCAAAAAGGATAAAGTTTAGACCCTTAGAATCAGAATCTGAAATGAATGGACTTCAAATTATTGAAGAACACCCTGTTGGCAAAGAATATGCTAACTTATTAAAAGACAAAGAGAAATTTCCTTATTTCATTGATTCAAATAACGAAATCTTGAGTATGCCACCAATAATAAATTCTTATAATACTGGTCGAGTCACAACCGATACAAAAGATCTATTTGTTGAATGTTCTGGGTTTAACTTTAAAACATTAAGTAAGTGTTTGAATATGCTAGTCACTGCTTTGGCAGATATGGGTGGAGATATTCAATCATTAGAATTAGAATATAAAAAAGATTTGAACGATGGAAAAACATCCACCAAACTAACTCCCAATCTAGAACCAGAAGAACTAGATTTGGATTATATAAACAAGAGATTAGGTATTAAACTTACGGATTCAGAAGCAATTAAACTTCTTGCAAAAATGGGTTTTGGTTACAATCAAAACCTTAAAAAAATATTAATTCCCTCTTACAGATCAGATATTTTACACCAAATTGATTTGGTAGAAGATATTGCGATTGCTTATGGGTATGAAAATTTTAAAGAAACAATCCCTAATGTTTCTACTATTGGTGAAGAAACCAAATTTGAAAAATTTGCCAATAAAATCAGAGAGATTATGGTTGGCAAACAGTTTATTGAAGTTAAAAATTATCATCTCTCAACTTCTAATGATTTAGTTCTGAAGATGGGACTTGAACAAGAAACTATATCACTTCAAAACGCATTGGGGGAACATAACAACCTTCGAGACAGTTTAATCCCCTGTTTAATGAAAACACTAACAAAAAATCAACACCATGAATACCCTCAAAATATTTTTGAGATTGGTAAAGTTTTTTCAAAAGACACTAAAACTGAAACAGGAATTGTTGAAGCCCAACATCTAGCAATTACATTATGTCATGAAAAAACAGATTTTACTGAAATTCATCAAGCATTAGACATAATTTCATCTCAGATTGGATTAGAACTAAACATAAAAGAAACTGAACACAAAAGTTATATCTGGGGAAGAGTAGGAAACATAATTTTGAATGATGAAAAAATTGGTATCATTGGAGAATTACATCCCCAAGTCTTGGATAATTGGAATTTGGTAATGCCTGTATGCTGTTTAGAAATTAATTTGAAAAAACTCTTGATCTAAAACTCAACCAAAAACCTTCTTCTTGATATCTTTCTCACTTAATTCAACCCATTGTTTTTCAGAAATCTTTAAATCTTTCAACTTCAGATCACCAATAGAAACTCTCATTAAATCTACAACCTTATTCCCTACAGCAGCAAACATTTTTCTTACCTGCCTATTTTTACCCTCTGTAATAGAAATCTCAACCAAATTTTCTTTTAATATCTTCACTATTGCAGGAGAAGTGAAATGATGTTTACCACCGGCTTCAATTACAACACCCTCCCTTAATTTCTGTGCATCTTTCTTACTAAAGCTATTTTTTAATAATGCATGATATGTTTTAGGTATATTTTTTTTAGGTTCTAAGATATTTTTAGAAAAAAAACCATCATTAGTTATTAACAATAAACCTTTTGTTGGAATGTCCAATCTTCCTACAGAAAACAAACTATTTTGTTCTTTCTTATCAATATTAATCAATCTTACAACATCGGGATAATTATCTCCCCTTTGACAAGAATAATCTCCTGGTTTATTAATAACAAAATACTTTTTAGAAGTAGAATTGATTTTCTTATCCCCATAACAGACTATTCTTTTATTTGGATTAAATTGAAATTGTAAAGAAGTTGTCACCTTATTATCAATTTTAATCAAACCAGAACTAACTATTTTTAAAATCTCTTTTTTATTATGAAATAACCCCGAACTTTTCAAGAACTGATAAAGATTAACTTTCTTAGACATTTATATCCTCATAAAATAAAAAAATAAAAAAGAATTAAGTTTTTATTTTATCTTCTACCTTCTTTTCAGAAACTACTTCCTTAATTTGAGCTTTAGGTTCAGATTTTTTTTCTTCCTTAACTTCTTTTTTAACTTTTTTTCCTGATTTTTTATCAGTTTTAATCTTCCTTTTTTGCCTTGGTCTTTCACTAGATTTTTTAGGTTTAGTATCTTTAACCTCAATACCTATATCAGCTAAAACTTTCTTGACATCTCCATGAGAAGCTGAAACTGAAATCTCCACTACAGTTGATAAAGGTTCTAAATGTTTGATGTTAACTTTCCTTCTCCTAGTTTCACCATCTACTAGAACTAAATTATCTTTCACTTCTTCGAGGATTACACATCTAGTCCCAGCATCTCTTCCAGCAAGTTTAACACAGATTCTTCCAACATTATAGATATTATTCATTCTTTTGACCTCACTCGTTCTTTAATTAACATTCTTGAACAAGTTGAACAAAGTACTCCACCATAAGGTCTTTGAGGCCTTTTAGATGTTTTGGGCATGTTAGTCATTTTTGAAGGAAGTTCTCTTGGAACTGCTTGTAACCCTACACCACAACCTGCGCATGATGCTTGAGATGGTTTCCTCTTACGATAATGTAAATTGTTATTCCCCCCAGGGGTTTTAACAAAAACTCTTCTCAATGTTCTTGATCTATGTTTTCCACTTGGCATTTTATATTTACCTTATTTAATTAAATTTAGAGAACTTCATAAAAACAATGTCAAATTATTCTGACTGAGTTGCCTCCAAGTCTCTATCCTTTTAGGATAATAAAATTTTAATTGGTTTCTTTATAAATCTAATGGAAAAAATTAATATAATTTTAACATCTTCCTAATTGACATACTAAATATTAAAGAAAATATGATATATAACCCCAACCAACCAGGTTTCCATCCTAAAATTGAAACTGTACCTAATGGTTTTAATTTATTATACTCTATTGAAATAGTATTAATATCTGAATGTTGATAAGTTGTGACAGGATCATTATAAGACAACTCTTTTGTGATTAAAACATCCTTACTTTCTAAATTATCATCTATGGAAACTTCAAAAGATTGTAATCCTGCTTCAGAACTTTTCAACTTCCAACTAGCTGCACCATTAACAATCTCTTGTTTCAAGTCTCCTTTAACCAAACTCAAATCTTTACTTAAAATAATCTCAGCATCTCCTACAACATCTTCATCAAACATTGCAGTAACTGAAAAAGATTCCCCTGGATAAATCGGTTCATACGCTAAACTTCCAACCATCCATCCAAAAATTAAAATAATTGGAATCATAGTAATCAAAGTAGGTTTAAATGAAGCTTTCATATATTCCATGTTCACCTTCATTGCTTCTTTTTGTACTGCCATCATCTTTTCTGGATCACTACGAAGTTCTTTCATCTCTTTCTGAAACTCTTTCTGCCTACCTTTAAGATATTTCATCTTATTTTGGTCAGTCATATATTTATATACAATAGAAATCAAAAAAGAAATTATTAGTGCTAAAATTAAAATAGTCAACAATGGACTATAATTCATTAAAGGTTGAAATAAGGGATCTAATATCGGGTCTAAGAAAGCCATTTTTTATATTTATATCAAATTTATCTACATTAATTATGTCTTAATAATAAAATTAGGACATAAACTTTTTCATTGAAGGATGCATATCCACCATGTGTTCTTTTGCAATTTCCTCATACAATTTGTATACAATCATTACCGCTAATAATATACCAGTCCCTTGAGATAATGCACCAGTTAAATCTGCTAATGCAGCTAATAATCCAACAGCGGCCCCACCTACAACAGTTAAAGGCCAAATATATTTACTTAAAACCCGCTCTAATACTCTCCCATCTCTCCTAAAACCAGGTATCTGAAGCCCGGAAGACATAATCTGTTTTGCTTGAGAAGCTGCATCCATATTTGCGGTTTGCATCCAAAAGATACTAAATATAACAGAACCAACAACCATTAAAAATGTGTAACATAAAACTTGAACTAAATTTTGCCATACAAAACTATTAGTTATTAATGCTTGTACTAAATTAGGAGGATTAATCCAAAAAACTATCCCTGAAACAGGAGATTGACCAGCAAATGTACCTAATAATGGATGCCCCCATTTTTCTAACAAAGTTGCAATTAATTGAACATTAGCCAATAATGCTGCAACTAAAATAACAGGGATATTAGAGGTATAAAAGAAATTTAATGGCCACCTGAAAGAATGACCTCTGACTCTACCAAAAGATAATGGGATCTCTAC
>CAYMTF010000053.1:0-5436 GCA_964393295.1 uncultured Methanosarcinales archaeon
CCACCAGAAACAATGCTTTTTAACGGAGTTCCATTTTTCGAAAAAATCCCCCAATTTTTTGCTTTTTCAAGTTGATTAACAATAACAGACCTAACTACTTTGTCGCTTTCTTCATCATTTTTGGCTAATTCGATCATGTTATCAATAGAATAATTAAAAGGGATTTTTACTCCTCTGTTATCTATTTCTGTTTTCTTATTTAATGTTTGAATGGTTTTAGTAATAAGTACTCCTTCTGCAGTGTTAGGGCTAATTTTAAAAGCATTACACCAATCTTCTGGACTAACATCTATTGGACGTAAGGAGAAAGGGAAATCAGTAGGGATCCCCTGTTTTTTATATCTATGATAAAATAGTTCAGGGGTATAAATTTTAACATCTAATCCATGTGGTTCTAATCCCCATTGTTTACACATCTCTTTTGCTTGGAAATTAGGATATTTCATGGTCCAGTAAATTCCCATGGTATCAAGAAGAATTATAGATAAATTTTGTTTAACATCTGGGTCAAGATTTGCTAAGCCTTCAGCTATTGATCCCATAGTGTATGATTTCCCACTTCCCCTTTTCCCAACTATAAATAGAACGTGAGCGCTAGCGATATCTAAGTAAACAGGGTTTGATAATGAGGTGGTTTGACCCATAGAAACATATTGCTTTGCAATAAGAACTGTACCTTTGGTTCCAAATTTAGCAATATCTTTTTTTGATCTACCAATGATAATATCAAAAGTCATATGTTTACCTAAAGATTATTAGAATAAAAACTTTCTGGTTTAGTTAAAGTGATGATTTTTGTTTAAGAAAAAAAAATAAATAAAATTTATAACTGTTTTCCTGTCAGAATCTTTAATTTAGTTGAGCTTATTCCTTTAGATTCCTTTCCTATTAAGAATTTGATCCCTAAGGACTCTGAGATACTAACAAGTTCTTTATCAATTGGTCCATCTAATGCTAATGCATGGATGCCATCTCTTAAACTTTTGATTGTTGTTTTAAGTTCGGTAGTTGGAACTTTTCCTAGTATGTCTAATTTTTGATTGAAAATGCATGCTCCTCTAGTTCCAAATAAATCATCTAATGTTTTTTTCAATTTTTTTTTCTCAACAATAGAAAGTTCTTTTTTTATCGGTTGACTAGTAGTCCTATTTTGAATAGGTCTCCTTGGTGAACTGTTCCTGTTAGATTGTTGATTAGTTCTGTTTTTAAGACTATTTTGCTGTTTTTTAATCATCGGTTTGATTAATTTAGTATTTTTATCAATCAGTTCTCCATCTTCAGTGATTCCTAGATCTAATCTTGCTTGCTCAGATGTAATTTTTCCTCTTAAAGCTTTATGAACTTCTTTTTTGGTGATTTCTTCAACTTCTTTCCCATCAGGAGCTTTACATACAAAATCTATGTCTGCTACACTTATTAATTCTCTTATGTTTAGATCTCCTCCTCTGTCACCATCAACAAATACTATTGCAGTTTTTGTTTTTGAAAGAGTGACTATAGATCTTGGAACTGAGCTTCCATTCATAGAAATTACATTTTTAAACCCATGTTTTAACATATTCAGTACATCCGCCCTTCCTTCGACAATAATAAATTCCTCACTTTCTTTTAATGCTGGACCGCAAGGTAAATTTTCTTTACCATATGTTTGAATTTCCATCATTCTAACAGATTCTGAAACTTCATCAGATAATATCTGAGAGTCTGGCAAGGTATTGATGGTTAAATCTTGTAATAGTGCTTTTGCTCTATCAATAACAAATCTTCTTTTGCTAACTCTCACATCTTCAATTTTTTCAACTTTTACTTTAGAATTACAAGGGCCAATTCTTTGGATTATTTCTAATGCTGCAGCTATAATTGCAGTTTCGGTTTTATCTAATGAACTTGGGATTATAATCTCTCCAGAAGTTTTTCCTCCAGAAGTTTTTAATTTAACTTCAATTCTTCCAATTTTACCGCTTCTTTGTAATTCTCTTAGTTCAAGGTCATTTCCTAATAACCCTTCTGTTTGTCCAAAGATTGCTCCAATTACATCTGGTCTATCTACTATTCCTTCAATATTAATATTTGTTTGAATGATATATTTTGCCGCTACTGGGCTAATTTTTGCCATTTTGTTACCTCCTTGTTAAGAGATCTAACAAATGAGAATAGAAATAAACCTCACCCAAATTATCAAGTTTTTAACTGATACTAAAACTTCAATTATTGTACCAGGTTAGTTGATAATTCAACTTTAATTTACTATTTTTTTAATGTTATGAAAACTATTTGATTTTCAAATTAATTCATAAATGTGATTAAATTATTCTCAATTTGCTTTTTACAGTTAGAAAATTATAACATTTTATCATTAAGTTTATTTTTCTAAATGTAAATTTTTATACTCTTAAAAGTATAAATATTTCTCTTAATTATTGTGATTTTGTGTTTTAAATAAAATAAATATATTCTATTTTTTCCATCAATTTTAATTTTAAAATTAAAATTGGAGCCTGAATCACTAACTCCTGGGTTCATAGCTTGGTTAATACCGTAAACTCCTACAGGTTACTCTCTGTGTCAGGCTATTTGTAATATTTTCTTTTAAGTATATATAAAACCTTCGTTTAATTTTTTTAATATAAAAAACCTCAGAACTTTTAAGGGTCCTGAGGGCCACTTAAGAGTATAATCCTTAAGTGAAAAGAGGTGGTTTAAGGTGTTTATTACGTCATTTCTTTGATTATATTTAAACTTTTTGGTTTTTGTCACTCAAAAGGGGCAAAAAAGTATTTTTGAACAGTTAGAGGAATATTTTTAAGGTTGGGGGTTATTTAAATGTTCAATGGTAACTTTAAAGTATCAAGAAAGATTCAGAACGGAAAAAGGCGTTTTTGATGAATTTACTAAAAGAAATTTATTTGATTTAAGTAATAAAGGTTATTTTGACGAATTAATAAGTCCAATTTTTGTTGGAAAAGAAAGTAATGTTTTTTTAGCTTCAAAAGGAGATAAAAAAGTAATTGTCAAAATTTATAGAATTCAAAATTGCGATTTTAATAGTATGTATGATTATATTAAGAGAGATTCTAGGTATGAAAAACTTAAAAAAAATCGTAGGCAAATTATTTTTGCATGGACTCAGAGAGAGTATAAAAATTTGTTAAGGGCAAATCGTTATGAAGTAAAAACTCCAAAAGTTTATGCTGTTAAAAATAATGTTTTGGTTGAAGAGTTAATCGGTAATTCAGTACCTGCTCCACAGTTAAAAGATGCGATCCCTGAAAACCCAACAGAATTTTTGAATTTAATTATTAAAGATTTGAAATTATTATATTCAATTGGATTGGTTCACGGTGATTTATCTGCCTTTAACATTCTTAACGATGAGGGTGTCCCGATTTTAATAGATTTCTCACAATCAACAACAACAAAATCTCGCGGTGCAAAAGAATTATTACAAAGAGATTTGAAAAACTTGTGTAAATTTTATGGAAAGTTTGGCGTTGAGGCCAATGAAGTAGAACTTTTTGATGAAATAACCAGTACTGAAGAGTATGGAATTAAAGAAAAGACAGATAATATTGACAGTTTAGAGGTAAAATAAATTAGGCTGGATTATCTCACTTCACCATTAGATTTAAAAATAGGCTTTATTTATTTTACATCTTAAATAATATATCAAATTAGTAATTATTTTGTTATGGTAAAAAGAATGAATAACTTAGGTGAAACTAAAAATAATAGTCAATTAGAAGAAGACACAGAAGGAGAAATAGTAAATATCCCTATTGGAGAAATGTTTTCTTATGAGATTAAAGTTTCAGCAGATAGAATTGCAGTGGTTATTGGTGCCGAAGGTAAAACAAAAAAAGCAATTGAAGATGAAACTGATTCCGTATTAGATATAGAAAAAGATGGGACTGTATTAATTTCTGGAGAAGATGCTTTAAGGTTATATACAGCAAAGGAGATTGTTCGTGCAATCTCAAGAGGTTTTAATCCAAAAGTTGCAATGGAGTTATTAAAAACAGACTATGTATTAGAAATAATTAGTTTAAGAGATGTTGCAGGTAAAAGTCATAAAACAATGGACAGATTAAAAGGGAGAATAATTGGTGAGAGAGGTAAATCTAGAAAACTGATTGAAAATTTAACTGGAGCATACATCTCTGTTTATGGTAAGACTGTTGGAATAATTGGCGAAGTTAATGATGTATATTTAGCACATCAGGCAGTTAGTATGTTATTACAAGGTTCAATGCATAGGACGGTTTATAAATTTTTAGAGAAGAAACAGCAAGAATCTCATTTGGGTATTACTGAAGAGATGAAACGTAAGTTGTAATGTTTATTGATCATTTCTATGTATTAATGTTTTATTTTGAATTATTTTTTCCTATTTTTTGAACCACAATTTTTATATACATAAATTTTTTCTATTTTTTTAATGGCAAAAAAGACTGCTGAAGAATTGGCAACAAAACAAAGAGACATTTCTATTGCAGAGTTCTTTGAAAAAAATAGACATTTATTAGGGTTTGATAACCCTAGAAGAGCTTTATTAACAGCAATTAAAGAGGGGGTAGATAATGCATTAGATGCTTGTGAAGAAGCAAGAATTTTACCACAAATTATTGTTGAGATTGTTCAACTTTCTGAAACGAGATATAGGATCATTATGGAAGATAATGGTCCAGGAATTATTAAAAAACAAATCCCAAAGATTTTTGCAAAATTATTGTACGGTTCAAAATTTCATAAATTAGCTCAAACGAGGGGTCAGCAAGGAATTGGAATTTCTGCAGCAGGGTTATATGGTCAACTAACTACTGGTAAACCTGTTAAGATAATTTCTAAAATTGGGAAGAATAGATCAGCCAATCAGATGAAATTAAAGATTGATACTCAAACTAATAAACCGATAATATCTGAGGGGAGAGAAGTTGAATGGGGGGAAAAAGAACACGGAACCCGTATTGAGATTGATTTAGAAGGTCAATATATGAAAGGAAAGCAATCTGTTGATGAATATATTAAACAAACAGCAATTGTCAATCCACATTGTACTTTAATTTATACTACTCCTGAAGCTAAACAATATATTTTTCCAAGAGCAACAGAAGAATTACCTGAGGAGGTAAAAGAGATTAAACCTCACCCTTATGGAGTTGAGCTTGGTAGATTAATTAGAATTTTGAGTTTGACTAAGGCTAAAACATTACAACAATTTTTAACAACAGAATTTGTAAGAGTAGGAGCAGGTACTGCTAAAGAGATTTGTCAAAATGCTTCTTTATTACCAAAAACCAAACCTAAACAAATTAATCGTGACCTTGCAGAAAATTTGATGAAAGGAATACAAAGTACTAAAATTATGGCCCCTCCAACGGATTGTATTTCACCAATTACTGCAGAATTATTAGAGAAAGGTTTAAGGAAAGAAATTAA
>CAYMTF010000054.1:0-4675 GCA_964393295.1 uncultured Methanosarcinales archaeon
CTTAAAATCTTTATCTTGTAAAGAATCAATCAATATTGCTGTATCTCCTTCAAAATTATCTGAGAATACCCCAATGTTTAAACCATAATGTGCAGATGTGTTATATGATAAACCTATCAATAATATCAATAATAAAGGGGCAAACACCACAATCAATGCTGAAGCTTTCGCTCTTAACAATAAACGTAAATTCTTTTTAATTAATAAGAATAAACCATTTAACACTTCTTTATTCCCCCACCCATCTTTTCTCTTTTATTGTTTCTTCAAAAATTGTTTTTAAAGAAGGTTGCGATAATTCAATTTGATTAAGTAATAAATCATGAGTTGTAATAAAGGAAATAATATTCTGAGATGTTGTAACCATATCCCTTGTTTCTAAAATGATATGATTTTTTCTATCAATTATTTTATCCAACCCTCCATCTTTAACAGCTAATTGTTTAACAAATTCCAACATAAGATCATGATATTTCCCAGTTTTGATATTTATGAAACTGTCATGCCCTGCAAAAGAAGTTCTTAAATTTTCTATCTCAACATTATGTTTAACTTTTCCATTATGTAAGATTATAATCTTATTACATATAGACTCTACTGATTCTAAATCGTGGGATGCAACCACAACAGTTACACCTTGTTTGTTAACTTCTTTAATTAGATGTAATATCTCTCTCTTGAGAGAAGGATCTAAATGTGCAACAGGCTCATCAAGAATCAATAATTTTGGTTTATGAATTAATGAACAAGCTATATCTAACCTTTTTTGCATCCCACCGGATAATTCTTCTGCTAGAGAATTACGAAATTCTATTAGGCCAGTAAATTGTAACAAACTTTTTGCATTATTAACTAAAATTTTTTTTTTGAGACCATACATTTGACCGAAATGTAACAGATTTTCTTTCACAGTTAATTTAGGATAAAATGAAATCTTTTGAGGTGTAAAACCAACTTTCTTTTGAATCTCTAATAAATTATGTTTAAATAATCTCTTCTTTCCAGACACAGTATGAAAAACTACATCACCTTCCTCTGGTTCGATTAAACCAACCATTAAATGCAATAATGTAGATTTACCACTACCAGAAACACCAATAACACCACAAATATCTCCCTCTTTTAAATCCAATGAAACATTATCAAGTATTAAATGGTCACCATATTCTTTTGAGACGTCTTTCAAACTTAAGATTTCCACAATAGAATCTTAATTCAAAATTGTTTATAAATCTTTTCTCGTGTGAAAAACAAAGTAAGCTAAATTTTAGCTAAAATATGCAATAAAAGGCTATTTAACCCCATTAGTCCCATAATATTTATATAGAGATTAATAGAATTGCAAGAAATAAATGACATCAAAATTATCTAAGCTCAAAAAATTCTATGAAAAAGAATACAAAAAATTACTAATAGTCCCTTTCATTATTCTTATATTAGCCTTTGTACAAATTTTTGCACAAGTAGCAATTACTGGAGACTTTGTGAATAAAGGCGTTGGTCTTAAAGGAGGGTCCTCAATTTTCATACCAGAAAGTTTCTCAGAAAGTGAAATTGCAAATCTTCAAACTTCACTAGATGAAAAATTCCCTGCAGGAGATTTGAATGTTAGAGCATTAACTTCTGCTGGGAAAGTTATTGGAGTCTCTGTTGATTCTGATGCCCAAGAGAATAAAGAAATTAATTTAGTTAGTTTGTCAATTCAAGAAATAACTTCTATTGGGAAAGAAAATTATAGCATAGAAATAACAGGATCATCATTAGGTGATAGCTTTTTCAAACAAACAGTAATTGCCTTATTAATAGCGTTTGTATTAATGGGTATTGTTGTGATCTTTTATTTTAGGAGTATTGTTCCTGCTTTTGCAGTGATCTTAGCTGCCGCTTCAGACATCATTGTAACTCTGGCAATTTTTAACCTAACTGGGATTAAACTTAGTACTGCTGGGATTGCAGCATTTTTAATGTTAATAGGATACTCGGTTGATACTGACATTTTACTTAGTACTAGGATGTTGAAAAAGAAAAGTTTGACAATCATGGAGAGAGTTTACAGTGCAATGAGTACCGGATTGACAATGAGTGCAACCACTTTATCAGTAGTATTAGTAACTCTTATTTTTGTTAAAAGTGAAATTGTAAAACAAATCATGATTATTTTGTTTATTGGATTAATAGTTGACTTGATTATGACTTGGATCCAGAATGTTGGAATTTTAAGACTTCATTTGGAAAAAAAGCATAAGAGTGGTAAAAAATGAAAACTAAAATGATTAGCATATTTAAAAATACTAAAGTAATTATACTATTAGTATTCTTAATTTTTGCATTAACTTCAGCATTTTCTATTAATCCCACTAATTGGAACGCAGAGGGTGTTTCTATCAGAGCAGTAGGATTTAATTCTACTGCCTCTTTTGCTGGTTTTGAAAATCCTTCTTCAAAAACTCAACTATTAGATAGAGAAGTTATTACCAATATAAATGGAGAAAAAATATCTAACCTAGACGATTATTATTTAATTATCTCGGGATTAAAACCTAATAGGACAATAAATATTGAAACTAATGAAAATATTTATCAATTCAAAATCCCTCAAAATAATGAAGGAATAGTTGACTTAGGTCTAACAGTGGAAGAAGTTCCTTCCACAAACTTAAGAAAAGGCCTGGATCTTGCAGGTGGGACAAGAGTACTATTAGAACCAGATGAAGAAGTTTCTGACGAAGATATTGACTTGATAATTTCTAATTTGCAACAAAGACTAAATGTTTATGGGCTCTCAGATGTATTAATTACTTCTGCTTCAGACCTTGAAGGATCCAAATTCATCCTAATTGAGATTGCTGGTGCAACAGAAGATGAAGTGAAAGAATTATTAGCAAAACAGGGTAAATTTGAAGCTAAAATTAATAATGAAACTGTTTTTAATGGCGGCGATAAAGATATCACTTACGTATGTAGGAGCGCTAGTTGTTCTGGTATCGATCCTTCCAGAGGGTGTGGTCAAACATCCAACGGAGAAATTGCATGTAGTTTCTTTTTCTCAATCACTTTAAGTCCTGATGCTGCACAACGTCAAGCTGATTTAACAAATAATTTGGAGGTTATAACGGAAAATGGTCAAAGATATCTTAGTGATGATTTAACTTTGTATCTAGACGATATCCAAGTTGACAGTTTAAGGATTGGTGCAGAATTAAAAGGGAGAGCTACTACAAACATCCAAATCTCTGGGTCAGGATCAGGTCTAACTCAAACTGAAGCAATGGATAATACTTTACAAAATATGAAACAATTACAAACCATCATTATCACCGGAAGTTTACCAGTGAGTTTATCTATTGTTAAAATGGACACAATATCACCTTCTTTAGGTCAAGAATTTTTAGATAATTTGTTACTCATCGCTTTATTAGCTTTTGGAGTTGTTATTAGTGTAGTTTCATTAAGGTATAGGAAACTTGTTATTGCGGTTCCAATGCTTTTAATAATGATTGCAGAAGTTATTTTAATCCTTGGATTTGCATCACTAATGAAATGGCAATTAGATCTAGCAGCTTTTGCAGGTATAATCATTGTTGTTGGTACTGGTGTGGATCATTTAATCATCATTACTGATGAAACTATCCGTGGTGAAAAATTACAAAGTATGAAACAAAGGATTAAAAGTGCGATGTTTATAGTTATTGGAGCTTATATGACCACAGTTGCAGGTATGATCCCGTTATTATGGGCTGGAGCAGGCTTGTTAAAAGGATTTGCATTAACAACCATTGCAGGGGTTTCTTTTGGTGTTTTAATTGCGAGACCTGCTTTCGCAGCAATACTGGAAATTCTTCTGAAAGATGAAACTTCAACAAACTAACAGAAAATTAGTTCTTTAATCATAGTTTGAAAAGTTATATATAGTTCTCTCAAAAGATAAAAACTGAATTTAATAGACAAGCGTATGGCAAATAAAAATCATCATCACAATTTAGAATGTTTGAAGGAGGGGATACAAAAATTAGATCATCACAATACTGCTACACAAAAAAAAGCCATCTTCATTATGATCTTTTGTACACTTCTAACAACTTCTGGACAAGTATTTTGGAAAATCGGATTAGAAAACTTATTCCCCAATCAAATATTTTCTTTTTTTAATCTTCATATCGTCCTTGGTTTTCTTGCTTATGCGACTGCTTCTATGCTAATAATATATGCTTTTAAAAAAGGAGAATTAAGTGTTTTATACCCAATTTTAGCAACAAGTTATATCTGGATCAGTATAGTGTCCCCCCTCGTATTTGATGAAGTAATGAACATTTGGAAATGGGTAGGAATACTTACAATTGGTTTAGGTATAACCTTATTAGGAGTTGGATCTAAAAAATGATACAATTAAAATTGATAATCCTTGTCATTTTTGCAGCATTCTTAGGGGCCATTGGAGCATTATTCATTAAAAAATCTTCCGGACATATAACATTAAATTTAAAATCAATTATCACCAATAAAAATCTTTTATTTGGGGGGGTAGCATATCTCATTTCTGTCATAATTTATTTGTATTCATTAAACAAAGGAGAATTATCAGTAATATACCCTCTGGTATCAACAACTTATATCTGGACAACTTTATTTTCGATAAAATATCTTAATGAAAAAATTAATAAATGGAAAATTATGG
>CAYMTF010000054.1:4685-5421 GCA_964393295.1 uncultured Methanosarcinales archaeon
ACTTTCGGCGTCACCTAATGACAGTGCCTTTACAAATGGAAAATTATGGGGATTGTAGTTATAATTCTAGGCGTTATTTTTATTGGAATTGGCAGTTAAAAAAATAATTATTTTTTAAAATATCTTTTTACAATAGAAGGAAGAACTAAAAAAAAACCGAACAAAACTGCTACAACAAAAGGATTATGCTGAATATTTTGAATCATTAAATCTTCAATAAGCTTATTTGCAATAACTATCACAAAAACTATGTTGAACAAAGCAATAAAAGGAATTAATACCAACGCTAAATTATGATGTTTTTTGTCTAAGTAACCTAAATCTATTATTAAAAAATTGTATAAAAAACCAATCCCTATCCCAAATAAAGAAACTAATAAATATAAAATTATTGGAGAAAACACAATTGATAAAAACATTAATCCAAAAGATATAATTAAATTGATAAAAATAGTTAATAATACTGCACTATAAAATATTATCTTCGAAAGGTGAGTTTCGTGATCTACTTCTTTATGAAGAATCCTTGCTGCTTGTTTAATCTCTTTATCATTCCAACCTTTCTCTTTCAAAAATTTTATCTGTCTCTTTTTATCTTCATTCATTTTAAAAATAAATCCGATAAACAACAGTATATATGTTAACTATAAAAATTATTCTGTTTAATCTTTAGAATCCATTAATAAATAATTTACTACTTTGTCATATTGTTTTGCAGATCTAGAAGAAGAATATA
>CAYMTF010000055.1:0-5370 GCA_964393295.1 uncultured Methanosarcinales archaeon
TAATGTAATTCATTAATTGAGCTCTATCTGAATGGTTTGTAATCTCAACTTTGTGAACTTCTAAATTTATCTTTAAATTTTGCATTTTGTTACCTTCTCTGAATGGGATTTCTTTATCCCCTTCTCTAATTCTGTGTCCTAAACTACCTTTAGGTTGGTAACATGAGAATATAAGTGAATGTTTCTTATCTTCAGCCAAATTTTTCAAATATTCCACTGATGGTCCTCCAGTAAGCATACCTGAAGTTGCTAAAATTAAACAAGGTCCTTCTTCAAGAATTAATTCTTTACGTTCTTTTTGTGATCCTACCTTTTTGAATATGTCTGATAAGAATGGATTATTTTCTTTCCTGAAAATTTGATTCCGGATATCTTTATTAAGATATTCCGGGTAAGCTGTATGAATGGCAGTAATATCCCATAACATACCATCAATATAAACTGGAGTAGTAGGTATTTTTCCTTCTCTCATTAGTTTTTCACAAATAATCATTACTTCTTGTGCTCTTCCAGAACCAAGTACTGGCATCAGAACTTTTCCCCCACGTTTAAAGGTGTCTTTAATTACTTTAGTCATGTATTCATCAGCTTCTTTTTCTGCCATAACATTAGCCCTTCCACCATAAGTAGATTCAACAATAATAGTTTCAACTCTGTTAAATTGAGTGTGGGCAGCTTCTAAGACATTAGTTTTTGCATATTTCATATCTGCTGTATAAACTAAATTATGAAGACCATTTCCAATATTTAGGTGAGTTATTGAACTACCCAGGATGTGGCCGGAGTTATAGAAAGTTAACCTGACATCTGGAGTTATATCTGTAACAGAATCCCATTCTGGACATATACTATGTAGTACAAAATTTTTAACATCTTCACTAGAATAGATTGGATCGTTACCTTCACTTCTTTGAATTTTGATCATGTCAAGTTGTAATAATGCACTAACATCTCTTGTTGGAGCAGTACAATAAATTGGTCCAGTATAACCATATTTATACAAATATGGTACTAAACCGCTATGGTCTAAATGTGAATGTGAGAGGATTACTGCATCAAGTTCACTAATGTTAAATTCTGGAGCTTCTAAAAATGGGTATGAACCTGGCCCATCTTGTGAGGGATCAATTCCACAATCCATTAAAACTCTTGATTCTGGTGTTTGTAATAACAAACATGATCTCCCAACCTGTCTTGCAGCACCTAAAAAAGATAATCTAATCCATTCTTCTTTTTTTGTTCTTAACCATCCATCATAAATTCTATGACCAACTTTTGCTAAGAATTTTTTACGTTTAGTTGAATTTTCATAAAGAACTGATCTGATACTTTCAATAATTTTTGATCTAATAGGAGGTATTCTTTTAATTAAAGGGACCCATAAAGTTTCTTTCTTAAGTTTTTTTAGAATTTCTCCCCTTTTTCCAATGATTGATCCAGGTTTATCAGCATGAATAATAACTTCACTTCTTGGAGAATCAAATATGATGTCTTGGATACCTGCTTCATCTGGTATGATCTTCCTGATTATTTCTTCTGCTTTTTCAATAGTGACGCACAAAGATGGGCATGGACGTAATTCGATTCTTTTTTTGAATTCATTTACTAATACCTTTATTGTGCCTTTATTGTCCAAAAAGTAATCTTTATCTTTAGTATACAATACTATATTGGCTCCTTCATAAGTTGCTTCAGAAATTTTATTGCTTGGCAACTTGCTAACAATTTCTTTTAGAATATCTACCATTTTTTAATTTTGTTTTATTATTTACTAGAACATTGTGAGATCAAATTTTTGTTATAATAATCTTTTATTTTTTTCATTTTAAGTTTTATTAAAAGATACTAAAAAAGTATAAATTTAAATAACAAAAAATTCCTCTTAAGAATGTTTTATAAGTTATAAACCAGTTCCTTTTTTAAAACTTTCTCTACATTTGTGTCAGTAACAACAGCAATTTCAATTCCATTACCAGATGCACTATCCCTTTGTAAAGCAGCATTTATTGAGATTGTAGCTAATTTAATCCCCTCTTTTACAGTTATATTTGGGTTATATTGTGTTTCAAGAACACCATAAGCAAAAACAGAACCTGACCCTGAAGAGATATAATCTGTGATCTTAGTCACACTTCCATCTGGAAATAAGTCATATAAATGTAATCCTGATTTGTCATATCCACCCAATATAAAATGTGCAACTCCTGGAAACATTGACATTCTTCTGAGAGTTGAATACAATAATCCACCTAATAAGTTAGCCGATTCTTTAATATGTGGCTTTTTATTAGTACGAACTTCTTTTAATTTAAGCTCAGCACGTAATAATTTGATTAATAATTGTGCTTCTGAAACAGATCCAGCAATTGTCACTGCAATGTTGTCATTGATTACATGTAATTTTTCTGCTTTTTTGTCAACGATCATGTGTCCAGCAGTAGCCCTTCTATCCGCAGCTAATACAAGCCCATCTTTACAAACAATTCCTAA
This sequence comes from uncultured Methanosarcinales archaeon, assembly GCA_964393295.1. Lineage (GTDB taxonomy): Archaea > Nanobdellota > Nanobdellia > Woesearchaeales > GW2011-AR9 > CAYFJV01. Next base: position 2,491 of record CAYMTF010000055.1, read on the forward strand.
TGTTGTTGTTCCAGTTTTTAATGTATTTTCCATATTTCGAATTTTAGAATAAATTTAACCTCTTTAAGTTGTGTGAATTATATTCTAATTGTTTTTAAAGGTTTCTATCTATGAGTATTATTATAATAGTTTAAAAAGATTTTGATTTACTGTCTTGTCATAACATCATCTAGAAAATCTTCTAATCGATTATCTGAAATTTTTCTTGAGAGGTTATAATCTGATGCAATAGAATTTTTTAGATTTGATCTTATATCTTCTGCTTTACTTTTTCCAATAACGGGTAATTTCCCCTCATAAGATTGTGCAGCAAAAATGGTTCCCGCTGCTAATTGTTTTATATCTTTATCTGGATTAACACTTTTTTCTTGATATAAAACTAAAGGTGAATTATTTCTTCCTACATCCTCAAAAACTGTTGTAACATCTTTATGGAATAATGCTTCTCCAGGAAAAGCCGTATGGATAAATAAAGCACCAGTATTATTTAGTAATTTGTAAAGATTAGTTAAATTTTCTTCACCAATTTGTTTTAAATTTTCAAATTCATCTAATAATAGTTCTGATTGTTCTTTTTCAATATAACCATCGTAATAAACTATCGATTCATATTTTCCAAGGAAAGATGCTAGCCCTGTATAAACAGCAGAAGTTGTGCTTAAATAATCTTTTGGATCATCACCAACATGCCAGTCTGTAATCCAGCTGTAAAATGTTTTTTTATTTGGTTTTTCTAAATTTAATAATTGTGGTAAATTTTCATAAGATTTTATAGAACTTGGGACATATGGTTTAAGATTTTTATCTTTTTTAACCTCTGCAAAGATTTTTTTAAGGGTTTTTTTCATCCCCTCTCTAAGTACCTCTTGATCTTCAATAATTAATAATTTGTGTTTTAAATCTCTGTACATCACTTATAGAACACTGGTTTTTACTATATAAGGATATTCTAACTCTAAATGTTGTATTAGAACAATATAGTTTGTTTTATTAAAAAAAAGCCCCTGGAGGGAGTTGCACCCCCGACCTGCAGATTACAAGTCTGCCGCAATAGCTACTATGCTACAGAGGCCTAAAATCCTTATACAAAGATAAAAGGTAATCAGTTTTATTGAACCACTATTTTTTAAAACTTTCTATTTCTAAATACTGTTTTTAAATCTGGGGTTCTTTATGATGAGATGGCCAAGAATGTGAGGGGAACCATGATTTGGCTTCCTCATATGGCAAATATCTTTTTAATTTAAACCATTGCTTAATGAAATTTTGTAAAACATAAACTTCTTGATATAATTCTTTCTCTCTAGCTTCAAATTCTTTTTTGTAAACTCTTTTTGAAAAAATGTTTTTAAAATGTTTCAAGATATTGTCATTTTCTAATTCTTCTAGGTATTTTTTTTCTATGAAAGCATGCATTACTACTTCTACTTCTCCTTTATTAGCTTTTATTTTTTTCCCATTCCTAATAATCTCTGCTTTACCTAAAGCTAATGTATGGAAGTTTATATCTAAATAATAATGCATCCTAGAAGTTCCTTCTGGTTGTTTATTTATTCTCCATCTGATCCAATGTTCCATAACATCTCCAGTAACCTTTTCACTATAAAGAGTTTCAAACCTTTCTTGACTTACACTACCTTCTCCATCTTGCCAACCATACTCTTTTAACCAATAAAATAATGCAGAATAGAATTCTTTCATATCAAAAATATCTTTATATTTTAATTTGACAGGTGCAAATTGGTCAAATACTCTATGAAGATAAGCTTTATTAATCTCTTTATGTGGCATGGATTAAAAACAAAGATTTGTTAATATTTAAATGTTTAGTTAGGCGCAGTTTATTTGTTTAATATTTTAGATTTGAGAATAGAATAAAACAATTTACTAAACTCTTTAGTGCTAATTGGATTAGAGATATATTTAACCTGTTTATCCTTAATAGCCCTAAATATTGATTTAACATCTTTTTTGGATTCAATTAAGCTATAAGTTTTGTTTATAAATTTCAATTGATGGATGTCGCCATTACCAACTATGGTTTTGTTATATTTCTTAGCAAGGCGTTTAATTTTGTTGTTAGGGTTCCAAAAGAAAGAATAAAAGAAAGAATACTCCCAAGCATCAAACAGATTTAAATATTTGATTATGTTTTTCCCAAGACAACTTTTTCCCGGGTAAAAAGGGTGTGGTGCAACGATAAGTATTTCTTCACCTTTTTCTTTTTTTAGAATTTGTAGATCTTCAAAGTTATTAATCTCTTGGGCTTCTTTATCTGTAATGTTATAAATCAACACATGTTGTTCATTGATTGTTCTTTCAATTCCAGGTATTAATAGGATGTTTTTAGATTCTGCATAGTCTGTTAATTCTTTTGTGTGCACTACTTTATCATGGCAGGTTATTGCGATAACATCATATTTATGCTTAGCATAAAGATCAATCAGTTCTTTAGCAGAATATTTAACAAATTTATTATCTTTAGGATCAAGATTACAATGGGAATGAAGTTCTACTTTTAACATAAATAGAATTAGATTTAAACTCTTATTTATTATTTTCTTTGAAAAAAGAAAACTTTTTATTTAATTTAACCCTTTTTTTGATCTTTCTGATAAGATCCTCCCAAAATCAGGAAGTCTGTTTTGAACTTTGTTTGAAACTCCAACTAATTCTGTTAATTTTTCCTCATAATTATCTTTAGTCATTTGAATACCTAAATAGGAGATTATTTGGCCCATCATTCTTGCATCATTACTTATTTTTGCAGCAGAAGTTTTATGGTGCCATAATAATAATGGTACGTGCATTTTTTGGAATTTGTTTCTGGAATCTCCCTCCCATCCAGTTATTATGGGGTCAGTATAGAAATCTCTCGCT
>CAYMTF010000056.1:0-1877 GCA_964393295.1 uncultured Methanosarcinales archaeon
TTATTAGAAAATATATATGGAAATTTAAACGAAGATATAGAATTAAGTGTTGAAGATTTATGTGGATATTTAGAAAGAAAATCCAGGATAATGCAAACTATAAAAGATGGAGAATCAGAACCAAGAGATAGCCCATTAAACTATTTACATTCAATAAGAGAAGAAATTAGTTCTAATAAAGAAAAGAATAAACAAGAATGGGATTTATTACAACAGAATGTTGAAGAAGCGTATCAAGCTTTACAAAATCAAGACCTGGACCAATTAGAAGTTTTAAAAACAGCAACAATTAATATTAACAGGAATGAACAAGAAGCTAACAAATATATCTGTTCTATAGCACAAGAATTGCGACAAAATGGATCTAAATATTCTACAGAACAATTACAAGAGATGAGAACTGAATTAAAAAGTTCTTACAGTATTGCTAAAGGGGAAATTGAAAATAAAGAGGATAAAAAAAGATTATTATCTGAATATAGAAGTGCACTAGCCATAAATCAAAACAATATTAAAAAATCTAAGAAAGTAAAGGGGAAAGTACTTTCAGAGATTTTACTTGATGATGATTTAAGTTATCACCGTAGAATAAATTTAGCACAAAGTTGGTTAGATTCTAAAGAAGTTTATCAAATTGAGAATAATAATGAAACTCGTTCTGAAGCAATAAAATTACAAATGGAAGCTTTTGATAATTTACTAGATCAAGAGAATATTAAATTGCGTAAAAAAGATCGTATTAATTATCAAACATTACAAAATAAGGTTTCTGAAGTTAGGAGTAAATTAGAATCCCCTCAACAATATTTTGATGAATTATATAATGGCATTATTAATTTAATCCCAGATTTTGAAACAGAAGGAATTATTTCTTTAGGTCAAACCTCATACGAAAATAGTTCCAATGACATAGAAATTGATATGATCAAATTTAATGGAATTGAAGAAACTGATTCTTTCGATAAAAAAAGTTATGATGAGAGATTATTAGCTAATAATTTAGGTTATGAATTTGTCGAGCCAGAAGAGTTAGCTTCTTTTTCAAACAGATTTCTTGCGAAATTACACTCCATAAGTAATGGGAATGCAGAATCCAAAGATTTAGTCAAGCTAATAAAAGAAGAAGAGAATCCATTTGAAAACAAAGATACAATTACAAAAGATATTAAAGAATTTGTACTTTTTAATAAAGACCAATTATCAAGTTATGAACAAAAGATGATGTTAGGTCTGGTATCCTATTTCTCACAAAATCCAGAGATAAGTATTACAGAACATGATCCAAATTTATATCTACATTCAATAATTAATGATTATGTAGATTGTGATAAAAATACAATTATAAAAAATCACGAAACTATTTATGGTGAAAAAGTTCCTAAGAATAGGTTCAAAAAAGATACTAATGACAGTTTTATCAATAGGTCATTGAAAAGATTGAAAAAACCAATTTTGGCGACAGCTACAGCACTTGGTTTTGGTTTAGCACTTTTACCAGGATACAACCCAGTTATTGAACCAGTAACAGTCTTAGAAACTAGCTCAGAATATAATGGTAACAACATTTCAGTTTTAGAAGATGAAATTGATTCACCTATTAATTACACACCTTTTGATTTAGAATCAAGTATTAATCAAGGTGCAGAAAATGAATCTACTGATAATACCACTGAACAGATTGCAAGTATTCAAGGAAGTGTTGATAATAATTTAGTAAGTTCTGGAACAGTTGTTGAATTGGATAATGAATTGAACGAAGACATTTATGATTCAATACCAGACCAATTAATTGATTCTGAAGAACAAAGTGATACCTTAAACTTGATTAATAATGGTTTCAATTTTGGGAATGGGAGAGTTATACCAAACGCAGATAC
>CAYMTF010000056.1:1887-2180 GCA_964393295.1 uncultured Methanosarcinales archaeon
ATGAACATTCAAGGCATGGAACACCAAACGATGGAGTACTTACCAACCAAGAGATAATTAATCAAGTATATCGGTTTGCTAATAATAACAATACCAATCCATGGAGAACTGCAAACAGATTGGGGATTTCTATGAATGGATTAATCAATCAAGGAAGATCTAGGATAGCTACCACTGAATCATTAGCTAGTATTATTACCACTTCTACAAGGGATCCAGATTCTTTTATTGCAGATAGTAATGATTCTGATTCTATTTACGAAGATTTGTAAATCTTTTTAAATAAATCATTC
>CAYMTF010000056.1:2190-5331 GCA_964393295.1 uncultured Methanosarcinales archaeon
AGGGGAGCTAATGAGAGCTAAAATTGTTCTCATTGCAAACATAAAGAAAATATTCTAGGTCAAATCTCATTTAAAACATTAGAGAATGGTGAATCTATTTATTTGAGAGGATTAATTAATAAACATTTTGAAGAATGTTCTGCCCAATATGACAATAAAAGATTATTTCTTCCTAGCGAAGATGAAGTTATCTTTACAAAACATATAATCCCTGCAAAAGTATTCATAGATAAATTAACAAATGAATATCCAGTTTTTGAAGGAGACCTTGAATTGAGAGATATTGCAAAGATGATATATCATTTAGAATGTAATTTAGGAATGATTGATGAGATTAAAAGAGATTATCCATTAAACTTTGATTTAGATGCTTTAAAATCAAAAACAATCGTAGATTGGGTAAATATTTTTAGAGAACAATATTATACCAATGATAACCTTATTGATAAAGAAAGGTTAGGACTTAAAAATATAATCATTGATTATACTGAAAGAAGTAATCAACGAATTTATGAATCAATGGATAATTTAGATCAAAGAGAGGATTTACCTGAATTATTTAAATCAGCTTACAAAAATGCTTTGAACTCTGAGGTCTTAAAAAATCATACCAAGATTACTTATCTATTTAACCCACTTGAATATACTACTGAGATATATAATGAAAATCACGCCACCTTCTTAAATTCGCATCTAAGGGGTCAAGAGGTATTTTATAGTATTTGTGAATTATTCCCTTTTGCTAGTGAAAAATCTTTTGCTAGATCTTTAGTTGATTATGTTCAACTGAAATATTTTTCATTAAATAAAGATAATATTAATGAAATTAATACTTATATAAATTATTTAGATGACTTTTTGGATAAAGATGATGAGTTCTCTAACATCAAAGAAAGGTTTAATTCTATCCCTGAAGACTTTTTAATTAAAAATCAACCTAATTAAATTTTTTGAGGAGAATATCATTAATTATTATTTTTAAATAAACAAACCCTTATAAATATTAATACATTTCTTGTTATAAAAAGAGGTAAAGTCAAAATGATTAAAAAAGTTATGATTCTAATATTCTTATTAAGTGTGATAATGTTATCTTCTTGTCAAGGAGAAGAACCAATTGTTGATACTGAAGAGGTCAAAGAAGAGCTACAGGAGGAAATTCAAGAAATTGTTGAAGAACAAATAGAAGAAGTAGTTAATGATTCTCTAGAATCTGTTGAAGAGGCAGTTGAAGAACAAATAGAAGAAGTCTTAGAAGAATTAGTTCAAGTTGAAGAGATTGAAGAAGATGAAGGTTGTTCAACAAAAGCAGATTGTGCATGGGATCAACATTGTATTAATAATGAATGTGGAAAAATGGTTGAGGTTTATGATACTGAATCAGAATGTGAAGAAAAATGTAATTTTGACGATGTGGTTATCAAAACTAGTGATGGAGATGAATTAACATTATCAAGAGGTAAAGGAAGTTATACCGCAGCAGGAGCTTTAGAATGGAGTTTGATGTCAAGCGCAGATTATTGTAAAGGTGAAGAAGACACAATTGTTGCAGTTAAGTTAAAAAAGAAAACTTTTGGAGAAATTGTTGAAGAAGAAGTTATCACCTTAGAAGTTGATGAAGAAAGTGACCCAATCAAACATCCAGATATTGAAAGGATAGAATTCACTTTAGAAGTTGAAAGTATTGATGAAACTTGTTCATAATTCTGTTATGGACAATTATTTTTGATTTTTATTAATCTCATAATAAGCAAATTTAAATATAGAAATGTCTTTCTAAACAGTATGGTAGTAAAAAATCTAGAAAAACTTAAGGGGATTAAAATAATTAGTAATTTTCTTTTGATAATCTCAGTATTAATGATTGCAGTTTCAATAATGAGAACTGAGATGAATATCTCAACAATATTATTAGTTTTAGGAATTATTCTTTTTTTTATCTGGTTCTTAACATATTTTAGTATTGGAGAAAAAATAAATAATCAAATTAAAAAAAAAAGAGGTAAATAAATGGTCTTTGTAGCAATATTTGTATTCGTATTTGTTGTTTTATCATCAGGAGTTAAGGTAGTAAAACAATATGAAAATGGTGTTAAATTCACACTAGGTAAATATACCGGAATTATGCAACCTGGTTTAAGATTTGTTATCCCTGTATTTCAAAAGTGGGATAGAGTAGATTTAAGGATAAAAGCAGTAGATGTTCCAGATCAAGATTGTATCACAAAGGATAACGTTTCTGTACGTGTTAATGCAGTACTTTATTTTAAAGTTTTAAATTCAGATAAAGCTGTAATAGAAGTTGAGAATTATTTCTATGCTACCTCACAATTATCACAAACAACAATGAGAGATGTTGTAGGAGAAGTAACATTAGATGATTTATTAACAAAAAGGGATGTATTATCTAAAAGGATTCAACAAATTGTAGATAAAGCTACTGACCCTTGGGGGATAAAAGTTTCTTCAGTTGACCTTAAACATATTGAATTACCACAAGATATGAAAAGGACAATGGCTAAAGAAGCAGAATCAGAAAGGGAAAAAAGAGCTGTGATTATTAAGGCTCAAGGGGAAGTTGTAGCAGCGGACAATATGGCTAAAGCCGCATTAACACTATCTAAATCTCCCGGAGCTTTGCACTTGAGAACATTACAAAGTATTAATGATATCTCAAGCGATCAGAGTAATACAGTAATATTTGCTATGCCTTTAGAAGTTTTGAAATCTTTTGAAAGGTTTGGGAAAAAGGGCAAATAATTTTTTTTATTTTTTCTATTATATCAAATACACTAAAACAATTTAAACTGTTGATTATTTTAAGAATTCTATGTACAATAAGACTCAACAGATAAATAAACTTGATGAAGGTAACATAGTATCAGATATCTTCGTTATTAAGAATAAAAAAGGGTTTCAAACTTATTCTGATGAAAGGCATCGAATTGATCTACGTATTGCAGATAGTAGTGCAAACATTGATCTTAAAATATGGTCAACAGGCAATTTAGAAGAATTTGAAAAATTTTATGAAAAAATAAACATTGACCAAGTTTTATTCTTACAAGGTAAAGTTAACAGTTTCAATAATCAACTGGAAATAAGTAGCAATTTTGGTTTTAATGAAATTAAAATATTGAA
>CAYMTF010000057.1:0-609 GCA_964393295.1 uncultured Methanosarcinales archaeon
TTTATAAAACTTACTATAATTGCAATTAACTTGTAATCGAAAGACGACAAATATTTAATTGAGTAATTAATCTTGACAATTTGGACAGAAATAACTACTCCTAGAATTTATTTTTACATTCTTAATGTCAGTACTACAAACTTTACATTGTTTAATCATGTACACGTTTAAAAAAGTAGAAAAGTCCCCTGGAACCCCTTTAGAGGTTACATAAGCATTATCAAAAGAAGTTCCATTAAATTTTATGCCCAGAGATGAAGGTAAATTTAATTTAGGTATTAGAATTTAAAGTGTTAATCTTTCTATCTGGTAATACTTTAGCAAAAAAGCAAACCTCTTGAGCATAAATATTACCCAATCCTGAGATTACTTTTTGATCCATTAAAGTTGATTTTATTTTTGACCTGCCTTTTTTTGAAAGAATATGATTAAACAATGAAAAGGTTAAACTTTCCGATAAAGCGTCTTCCCCCAGATTTTTACTCTTGAAAATTTTTTTCAAATCTTTTGATTCTATTAAGTTCATTGTACCAAACTTTCTCCAATCATTGTATATTAATAGATATAATCTATCCAAATTATCTTTTAAATAAAATTTGACTTTACTTT
>CAYMTF010000057.1:619-4694 GCA_964393295.1 uncultured Methanosarcinales archaeon
ATTAATAACACTATCTTGATTAATTATTTCGTCCAGATCACTTATCTTGGTGGTTTTATGTTGTTGCTCCTCATAACTTTTTCTTAACCTAGCATTTAAATCTTCAAAAATAAATTGACCAGTCATCCTCAAATGAACCAACAAAGTTTTTTTATTAGAAAAATTGAAGATCAAATATTTGCCAAAACGATTAATACTAATCACACTATTATTAATTAAATTAGTTAAATCTCCATTGATTTTATGGTTATAATCTTTTACTTCAACAGCAAGAACGGATTTATTAATTAATAAATCTCTCAAACCGATTATTATAGTCTCAACTTCCGGTAATTCTGGCATTTTTTAATGGGAAAAATTTTAAGATATAAACTTTATGTTAAATTATAAAAAGAAAAATAATTCTCGTAAGAAGAAATGAAGGTTGAAAAACATATATTTTACAACAGTGAAATATTTTTAATAAGATATATTAAAAAATGAAAGAGGTAAATTAAAATGAATAATTCTAAAATATATCAAATGCCACCTTTAGTCTTTTTATTAGAGGATGAAGAATCTCAAAGAAACGCCCTAACAAAAGGTTTTAAAGATTATTTTAGTATGTTTAATGAACCTTTTATCCCAAAAGCAGAACATTTTGAATCATTTCCATCTTATAGACCTGCATTAGAAAGATTGATGGAAGAAGAATTAAAAAATAGGCCATTAATAGGTATTCTAGATTACGATATGAGTGGGGCAAATTGGGACCAATCAAAAAAACCATCCTCTGCATTAATTTATGAGCTAGATAAAGAAAATGAGGGAGATTATGATCCAAGATTGATATTAGGGATCATTTATTCCGGACAAGCCTTAAATGCTTTTCAAGACCCAGTTTTTAATCAATGGGAAGGAGACATTCAAAAATATGGGAATACTGGAGAGGTACCAATACTTCTAAGACAAAGTAAGGGAAGTGCTTCAAAATTAAGTGAAGATATAAAACTTATGGGGGCTTTGATTGGACACATCTGTAGTCAAATAGCCAACACAGAAGATACAACTAAATTTACCGATATAGATAGATTAGCAGAAATCAAAAAAAAGTATTCTCCCATTGCAAGAGGATCAAATTTTGATTTATATCAGTTTGGTAACAATCTTTTTAAAAACAATTAATTTGCCCCAATCTTATTTTATCAAATAAGGATGATTATTCCTCATTATTTTAATTGCAAGATCAAGTTTGTCCTTATTTTGAGAATAAATAGTGAATAATAGTTCTCCTTTCCTAACTACTTTACCAGATTTTTGATGAAGGTATAACCCAGCCCCTTTGTCTATTGGCGCACCAGCAATCCGTGCAATTTTAGCAATTGAATCACTATCTATAGATATAATCTTACCTATCTTTCCTGACCTAACTTGATAACGAAATTTACCTAAAGATGGTTTTTTAACTTTGCCTTGGGCTTTGATTATTTCTCTCATTTTAATCAAAGCATCGCCAGAATCTAAAACATCTTGAGCTAATTTATAACCATTCCTAGTCTTCCCAGCCATTTCTAATAATATTCCAGCCATCTCAAGAGATTTTTCTCTTAAATCAAGTGGTGCCAAGGGGTCATTTCTTAAAATAGCTAAAACATCTTCTGCTTCTAACAATGGGCCAATACCATTCCCAATTGGTTGAGAACCATCAGTTACAATTACTTTAACATCCATTCCCAACGCATGTCCTAACTTTTCAAATTTTTTACGTAAATATTTAGCTTGGGACTTATTTTTAACCTTAACAGTCTCTCCCATTGGAATGTCAATCAAAACATGATTAGATGAAACAGAATATTTTTTAGCCATAACTGATGCCAATAATTGTCCCTCTGCATCAATAGATAGGGGGTGTTCGACTAAAATTATCTTGTCGTCAGCTGGTGCCAAATTCATTGAACCACCATGAACAATGCAACCACTTGTTTTTTTAACAATCTCTTTAATTTTATTTTGTGAAAGTTCTACTTTTGCTAAACATTCCATAGTATCAGCAGTTCCAGCAGGACTAGTAATAGCACGAGAGCTAGTTTTTGGCATTGTTAATCCAAGCGAAGCGACAATTGGAATAATAATCATAGAAGTCCTATTGTTAGGTACTCCTCCGATACAGTGTTTGTCTAAAGTTAATTTATTGAAATTTATTTTATCACCAGTATTAACAATAGCTTTAGTCATATCAACAGTTTCTTTATCAGTAAAGCCATTTATAAAACCAGCAGAAACAAAATAAGTTTTTTCTATATCCGTTAAACGATCATTAGTTATATCATCCATGATTTGATAAAATTGTTTGTAATCTAAATCTTCGCCCATTAATTTTGATCTGATATATTTTACTGATTCAGGTTTACCGCTGAAAGAAATGGTTACCTCTGAGTTTGATTTTACTTTAAGTTTATCTAAAACCTCTTCAAATAATCCTATTTTACCACTAGGGACAGCTTTATCGCTCTCAGAGATATCTAATATTGCAGTAATCTCTCTCTTCTTGTGTTTGAGAATAATACGGTCACCAGAATGTAGGTCTAAATCTTGAGCATCACTTATATTTAAAACAGCAATTAATATACCCCCAGAGCTTATATCCATATCTTTTACTTTGAATTTCATTTAACGTTGACCTCTTTTTAGAGATTTAAGAAATGTTTTTTTGTTTATATATGTTGCGGTTGATACTTTTAAGAAATAAGAATATTAAAATTAATTCTGGTCGTCACTCAAATGATCGCAAACAACACAATCCCCTGGATTCAAATGTTTGTCGATTTTAGTTTTATCGGCAACGAATGCACCTAATTTATTCCGACCTGAATCAAACGTCTTACCATTTGAATTTATTTTAATGGTACCAGAAGATTTTCCAGTATTATCAATCCTTACACCCGCACTTAATTCTACATCATCTCCTAAAACTGAATCTTTCAAAGTACAACGTTTACCTAATTTAGAGTTTATACCCACAATACTATTCTCTAATCCACAACCATCACTTATAATAGATCCATTGCCTATTGCTGTGTGCCCTGTGATTACACAATTTTCGCCAATAACACAATTCTCCCCAATTACTACATTTCCTTTCAAAAGTGTACCAGATTTGACTATTGAACCTTTACCTATATCAACATTACCTTCGATCATCACTCCTTCCTCAATAAAACCTTTAATTGAACAAGAATTGTCTCCTAATAAAAATTCATTCGCTTCTAAGATTTGCCAGGGGTAACCTACAGGTATCCAATAACCCTGTACCTCTTGATAATGCATTTTACCTTCTGTAGCAATAGATTTAACTGCATCAGTTATTTCATATTCTCCCCGTTCAGAAATTTTTAAATTTGAAAGAATCTTAAATACATCTTTTTCAAAACAATACATCCCAACATTAACAAGGTTAGAAATTTTTTCTTTAGGTTTCTCTACAATATCTTTAACTAAACCATTATCAACAACAACAACTCCAAAAGAGGAGGGGTCCTCTTTATATTTTAATAAGATACAATTGTCAAACTTAGATACATTGACCATATCAACTCTGGAGAATAAATCATCCCCATTGATTACTATAAATTTATCAGTTATTTCTCTCTCAACCAACATTAATGCATGGCCAGTTCCTAACATCTCCTCTTGTATAACATACTTAATCTTAATATTTTGATATCTATCACCAAGTCTTTTAATGATCTGGTCTTTTCGATAACCAACTACGATGATTACTTCATCAATTATTCCCAACATTTGATCTAAATTATGAATTAAAACAGGTTTGTTCGCTATTTCCATTAAAGGTTTAGCTTTATCATTTGAAAAAGGATACATCCTTGAACCTTTACCTGCTGCTAAGATTACTGCTTGCATTTGAATATTTCCTCAACTTTTTTTATTATACTATCAAAATCCTCATAGACATAATCTGGATTTTCAAAATTATCTTTGGCTTTTAAATCCCCATATTTCCCATGTTTTAATAAGATTGTTTTTAACCCTAACATGTTCCCATACCTAATCTCCGAATCAATCCTATTTCCTATTA
>CAYMTF010000057.1:4704-5320 GCA_964393295.1 uncultured Methanosarcinales archaeon
TATATCCTGGATATAAATTAATTACTTTCTTAAAACATTCTTTTTTCTCCTCATTATTTTTAGTAATAAATATAAGATCAAATCTATCTCTGATAGAAAGTAAGTCCAATTTTTTCATCTGAAGTTTATTATCACCGTTAGTTACTAAAACTTTAACAAAATTTGAACTGGAAAGTAATTCGACTACTCCATCAAATAAAGTTATATTCTCTAAACCTGTCAAATCATCAGCGACTTGTAAAGTTCTGTTATATAATGTATCATCTAAATCAAAAAAAATCAAGTTATTTGTTGGAGTAAAATTTATTTTACTAGTAACAACATGATTCTTCACTATATTCATCATATCAACCTCACTATCTCTCTTGCTAATTTTTTATAATCATGACGTATAAAATGTGGTTGATGGACTAAATCAGATATAATTGCACGATCATCTTCTGGAAGATTAAATAATACCGGGTATTGTTCCTTTTGACGATAAATTTCTCTAAGTGTAGATCTGATCCCATTCTCATTACAAATAAATTGATCAACTCTTCTCCCAGCATAATTTTCGATCTCTCTTAAAAAATCAGATACCATATAACCATCAGTCTCTCCTTTTTTAGTCATA
>CAYMTF010000058.1:0-5279 GCA_964393295.1 uncultured Methanosarcinales archaeon
CTAAAGATGATAAAATGGCTAAAGATCTTGAGAAGGCTGGTAATAGGTGTGGTGACAGAGTTTGGAGATTACCTTTATGGGATGATTATAGGAAAAATATGGATAGTAATATTGCACAAATAAAGAATATTGGTAAAGGAAGAGATGCTGGTTCTATTCATGCAGGAATATTCTTAAGCCATTTTGTTGAAAAAACTCCTTGGACACATTTAGATATTGCAGGAACTGCATACCTTAAATCCGGTAAATATTATAATCCAAGAAATGCAACTGGTGCTGGAGTTAGATTATTAATAAATTATTTAGAACAATAGGTTTTTAGAAATAAAAAGAATCGTTAGAATCAATCTCTTTAATCTTTTTTTCATGATGCCTTTTAAGTCGATCTTTTTTGATCATTGTTAGGAAATCTTCTTGTTTTTTCTCTTTTTCTTTGAAGTTGCTTTCTCCTGAATTTGTTTTTTCTTGAGTTTTAATATTCTTATTTTTTGTTTGCATGGATTTCATACCCATAGCTTTTTGAAAATTAACATTCCCACAAGTGATACAGTTATAATAAGGACCAAATTTTCCACTACGTGATTCTAACCATGATCCACAAACACATTTTATTTCATCCATTATTTTTTCTTTGTGCTGGTTGCAAACATCTAACCCTTGTTCATTTTTAGATGTAGCAATTTTTCCGCAGAATGGGCAATCAGAAGTTTTGTAATCACCATAAACCTTTTTTTTCTTCCAACTCATCTCAACATTCTGTAAAAATGAGTAGTTTAAATTTGTTTCGAATCAGTTTTGAGTATAAACTTCATTTGTTGAAGTTATAATTTACTAATAATATTTATAAATTTGTTTCATTTATAGATAAAAGAATGTTAAATAGAAAAATACACCAGGACAGGTCCAATATTCTCCTTAGGAATACCAATAACTCCTATCTAGATGTATCAGGTATTATGACTTATATCTCTGAAGCAAAAGGTTATGACAGTTCAATGGCTGAATCTTGTTCTAATATGTTAGAAAGTGCTTTATTGGAAATTCATAATTACCAAAGGATACCTTCGCTTGACGAAGTTAATAAAATTGATAGCTTAATGACTCATCCAATTTACTTTAGATACGATTTTGAACCTTTAGAAATCTCTTGTAATGGAAAAAGGTTTAATGCTGAGGTTGTGAAAGCAAAGTTTAGTTATTTGCACAGTGATGAAACGATTGAATTGTATTTAAATTTAAGATCAGACCTTTTTGATTATTCTCCTGGGTACAGTTACAGGAGTCCTTATTATAATGATTTACTTGATGGTTATTTTAATTCTGATAATAACAAAGCAGCCAACGATGATTTTGACTTTTTTGAAGATATAACTAATTTTTTGAGGTCTCCTGTTTTGAGTAGGAAAGGGTTAAAAATAGTTTCCGGCACAGAACATAAATTACATTACCATTTATTCCAAGGGAAGAGGGGTAAAAATCAGTTATATGATTCTATTCTTACTTTTGATCCAAAATCAAATTCTGAATCTCCATTGTTATATTCTGTAAAACATGCTGAAGGTAAAGCTCAGATTAAATTTAGACCAGGACAATTTAAAGATAAAACTAGGAGAGAGATTTATGAGATTGTTTATAGGCCAATTTTAGAAGGTAGAGTGAAATTAAAAGATTTTAGACAGCCTTCAAAGAAAAAATCAACCTTGTTTTACCCTTATTGAGAATAGATAGTTTTAAATATTTTTTTTGTTTTGTTTTATTAAAGATGTCTAATAAGAAAGTTATCATTGTTTTAGTTCTATTGTCCTCTTTGATCATTTCTGGTTGTACATCCTTAGATTATAAAATATTTGATTCATTAGGATTTGAAGCTCCTGATGATGAGATTTTAGAAATGGAAGGTTATTCCCAACCGAATTCTTCTTTAACATTTACAGACTGTTATAGTATTGAGTTAGAGAAAGAATGTTTATTAGAAGAAGATTGTATCTGGTGGAATGCGGGAATAAGTGGTGTGCCTAGTTATTGTTTTACTAAAATTTGTGGAGATTTATTGGATGAAGATTCCTGTAACGCTGATAAATTAAATTGTACTTGGGAAATATCTAATTCTTGTATTGAGCCTTCTTGTTATGATTTTGATTCTAAAATTAGTTGTGTGAAGAGTGACCTTGGTTGTGAATGGGATACTGTGTATGATTCTTGTTTTGAAAGATCTTGTTATGATTTTGATTTTAAAAATAGTTGTGTGAACAGTGTTTTGAATTGTGAGTGGGATTCTGAATATGATTTTTGTTCTGGGAGATCATGTTATAACTTTTACTCTAATGATGATTGTATGAATAGTGATTTGAATTGCGAATGGGATATAGAGTATGATTCTTGTTTTGAGAGATCCTGTTATGATTTAAAGACTAAAGATGGTTGTGATAATTCAGAACTTGAGAACTGTTTATGGGATGAGAGATTTAATGGATGTTATACTGATCATTGTTCTTATAAATTTTCAAAATCAGAATGTGAAAACTATAAAGATATAGATTGTGAGTGGGAAGAAGGATCATATTGTTATTCAAATGATTTAACTTGGTATTAGAGAAAGTTATTTATATGTTAAATTATTTATTGTTCTAGTTGAAGATGGTGTTGGATAAGATTAAATCATTGGTTAGAAAAGAAAAAGACCTTTCATTAATGGAAAGTCATGCTTGTTCAGAGGATAATATTAGTTCTATATCAGATTTTTTAGATATCGTTAAGTTTGATTTTAAAGAAATTGAGACATCATTGAAAAAGTTGAAAGAATTAGAAAAAGAAAGTCATATTCTCAAAGATGGTTTGTTACAAGTTAATCTTGAAGCACAAAATAAACAATTAAAACTGATTTTATCACATTATGGTTCAATATCGAATGATGTTGCAATAAATGGGATCAGGTTAAAACAGATAACTAAAGAACACTTCATCAATTTAAAAAAGAATGGGATGAAAGATTTTTTGAAAGAAAAAAAGAATAATCCTGTTTGGAAATGTTTGTGGTAAAACTAAATTTTAGCAAAAAGTCTATACTTCTCTTTACCTTTAATTTCTGATAAAATCCTTTTAATAATGATCCCTTTTGGATCTGGTAACAATTTTACTCTTTCTTTAAGATCAGAAAAGTTTTCGAATGGTTTTTCTTTACGCGCATCAATAATTTCCCACATATGTTTTTTTCCTAAACCAGGGAGTAATTCTAATTGGTGCATTCTCATCGATAAAGGTTGAGCATTATTAAAAAAAGAGATATATCTTGATTCGTCTAGATCTACAATTTTATCAATAGCATGGGTCAGTTCGGCTTCGGCAGAAGCGGTCAATTTATCAAAAGGAATTCTTCCTTTAGTATGGTGGATTTCTTCCCTCTTCCCATCACCAAGGTATACCTCTTGTTGTGGTTGTAAAAAAACTTCTTTTTTTGGTACTAATTCTAACAAAGTGAAATCTTTTAATCCAATGGCTTGAGCAACAGAAGTTTTATGACGGTTGTTTTCACTAGCATAACCGTGTTTAAGGTATTCTAGTATTATCGCGTTTTCTTCGCTTACCCTTTTTTGATATTCTCGTTCCATTGTCTAATAATTAACCTAATAGTTAGTAGTTTATAGTTATTTCTATATTATATCTTTAATAGAAAATTTTAGAATTAATAAAAGTTATTGTTTTTAAAACAATTATGCAATCTTTTTAACTTCTTCCAATATTGCTGTTTTATCTTTTTTTGGCAAAGTTAAAGGGTATGCTTGTAAAACTGTTTTTAATTCATCTTCTGTTGTAGGAAGAAAATCGATTATTTTGACAATGTGTTCTTTTTTTAATCTTGTAAGATCTAATTCAATTAATGATTTCTCTAATTGTTTTTTATCTTTTAAAGAAATATTCTTAAAACTGTCCAAATATTCTTTTGTTTTTTGAGATAAGAAACCTAATTCAATGTCTCTTTTCTCAATAGATTTGATCGCTTCGTTAGCATCAGCTAAAGTTAATTGACTTTCTTCAAGGATTGTTGGATTTGCCATTTTAATTTATTGATTTATTCTGATTAAATGTATCGGATGTACAAAAACTGTTTTCAATTTTCCACCATCTTTAAACTCTACAGAGTAACATTTACCTTTCTGACCTGTAACTTTCCCAGCTCTTCCATGAAATCTCGGATGAAATTGTCCGATTGGGACAGCTGAATTAATTTTTAAACCAACAGTATCACCATTTTCAAAAGTTTGGAAATATTTACTCAAAGGGATTTTACCTTTATCAGAAGCTTTTCGTTGAAGCTTATGTCTTGTCTTCCTTCTAGCAGTTCCAATTCTAGTTACCATATATGATCTAATTTTGTGTTTTGTTTATAAAGATTTCTGAAAAATGGTAGCTGTTTTTTAATTGATAAGTTTAACTTTTAGTTTTAAAACTGAAAGATTATTAAATGAGTGTAAAAAGTAATTATAACTATTATTTTTAAAAGTTGTACAAAGTGGTTAAAATGAGTGAAGGATTTTATAAAGATATTTTGAAAAAGTTGGCCTCTGATGAGTCTGAGACTAAAAGTTGGACCAAAATTAAGAGGGAATTGGCTCAAAAATATAAATTGAGTGATATTCCTACAAATATTAATATTCTTCTTAATATCCCAGTTGAAAAGATCCCACTTTTCAGAGAGAAATTATTGACAAAACCTACTAGGACTATGTCGGGAGTATCCCCAGTAGCTATAATGACTAAACCAGACCGTTGTCCTCATGGGAAATGCACATTTTGTCCTGGTGGAATAAATTCTCCTTGGGGAGATGTACCTCAATCTTATACTGGCCATGAGCCTGCTACTATGAGGGGGATGAGAAATGATTATGATGCTTATTTGCAGGTTTTTAACAGATTAGAACAATATGTTTTACTAGGTCAAACTTTTGATAAGATTGAAATTATTGTAATGGGAGGAACTTTTACAGCTACAGATAAAGATTCAGTCGAAATATAAGTATCTGTACCAGAAAATGTTTCTTTCATTCAAAGCTCCTAAATAGATCATAAAATTAACAGATATATGCTTAGAGCTTATCCAAGGTATTAGTCAAGTATAAAAAATCTAAATTATTATTACATTTGTGATTGCAACCAGTTTTCTCTTCCTACCTTTTGCACCAATTCTAATTGGGTTTCCAGCCAATCATAATGTTCCTCCTCCGAATCCAAAATCTCTCTAAATATATTTCTACTAACAAAATCTGACACTTTTTCACTAT
>CAYMTF010000059.1:0-2259 GCA_964393295.1 uncultured Methanosarcinales archaeon
AGTTAGTAATCTCAGATGAAAAGGAAGAATAATTTACTAAAATGGATTCTCACAAAAAAAATAGAACTATTAAATTAGGAAAAATTAGAACCTCTCTATTTGAACTAATAGATATTAGTAAAGCATGGATTGCATTATCATTAGCTTTCACATTTATTTTCATGAACATTAATTTTTTATCAGGTATTGGATCAATATCAAATATCTTTTCAATAAATTTTGGGATTATGTTTTTAATCTCTTTATTTACTGCAGGAATCGGTTTCTTATTACATGAATTAGCACACAAATTTGTTGCACAATATTATGGTTGTGAAGCAGAGTTTAGATCAATGGACCAGATGTTATACTTTGCAGTTGGGTTGTCATTATTTGTTGGATTTTTGTTTGCAGCTCCTGGAGCAGTTATGATCGCCGGAGGAGTTACAAGAAAAGAAAACGGGATTATTAGTGTAGCTGGACCACTAACTAATTATGTTTTAGCTGGTATCTTTTATTTAATCTCCACAGTTGCACCAATTTTTTTCATCGGGTTTTGGATTAATTTATGGTTAGGGTTATTTAACATGATACCATTTGGTAACTTTGATGGGAAAAAGATATTATCTTGGAATAGATATGTATGGTTATCAATGGTAGCTGCTGGGATCTATTTTTTATTTTAATTTTATCAAAAAAATACATTTAACTATTAATTTTTTAATTATTTTCTGTCGTGGAGGTTATAACTCAAATTGTCAAAAATAGGTCAATTATCGTCTAAAAAGTAGAAACATATAAATACTTCAAATCTTTTTAGCTTTAATTAGTGAGAGGGTGGTTCTAAAAAAAGAGGTAGAATCAAATGAAACAACACGTTTTTCAAGAGGTTAAAAAATTTAAAATTCAAAGGTGTTGTAAGGGATGTGGCAATAAAATCATTGTAGAAAATGCAAACAGATATTATTGTAAACCTTGCAGGGGATATTAAATTTTTTATTAAGAAAAAGTTTTGTAAGGAAAACTGAAAGGTTTTCCTTTTTTTTTATTTTTTGAACTTTAGAGAACAATTGTTTAACAAAAATTCTTTCAATTCTAAAACTTCATGTTCGGTTACAGCACAACCATTATATTTCGCATTCCATAAAACAGAATCTAATAATACATCCCATGCATTAGGTAATTTTGGTAAAAACTGATCTAAAAAACCAAATTTAAAAGCTAAAGAAACTAATTCTATTGATCTAATAATATTTATTTTGCCAACTTTTTGATTGAATTCTTCAACATTCTTTTCATTAATGGTTGCAGGTTTTCTGGACCTTCTTTCTAATAAAGATTTTAAAGAATCACTATCCTCCAAAAGTAATCTCATTGTTCTTTCATCCATAACAATAGAACTCTTAGCTTTGTCCATGGAAGCAATCACAGTCTCCATTTCGCCAGCTTGAATTATTTCAATCCATTTTTTATCCACTTTGTAAGTCTTATTACTCAACTTAGTTAACTCCTGAGTTTTTTCGTATGGAAGTTCTGGATATATCTCTAAGGTTCCATCCCTTATTAATTTTAAAACTTGTAACGCTTCAAATTCAAACCTTTTAATTTTTAATGGTCTTTCTATAAGTTCTGTTCTTACAGCAGGAGTGATATAGAATTTACCACCAAATTTTATTTTTAGAGGTTCTAGTATCCATAATAAACGAGACATTGCCAAAGTAATTATTGGACCTGCATCAAAAAATAATACTTTTTTACGATTTTTTTTAGAAAAAACAAGCTCAGCTTGTAAATAACGATCAATAGCTTTTACTTTCTCATGATGTTTATCAAAATTAGTGGTTTTACCCATATATTCTAATAATTCCCACTTAGTCAAACCCATTAATTCAGCAGTACGGGAAGCAGACAATCCATGATCAAACAAACTAACCCCTTTTTTCAATTTAGCAGCATGAAAAACATCATTAATATGTGTTTTAAAAGCAGAATTTGATTTTCTGATTAGATTAAAAAGAACTTTTAAACTTTGGTTATATCTCCGTAAATTTTTTGCAGAGATATGTTGTTCTAAGAATTTTAATTCAGCAATTAAATCCTTAAAATCCTCATCAGACATTGCAGGTATGGTTTTATAAATTGAATAAATCAATATTGCTAAAGATACAGCATCAGTACTTTTGTATAAAGCTACATCTTTAATTGTATGATCACTCAATTCCTTAATCTTTTCAAGATCAATAGAAGATTTACCTTTACTTAGAATTACCAGGATCCTAG
>CAYMTF010000059.1:2269-5277 GCA_964393295.1 uncultured Methanosarcinales archaeon
AAAGTAGCTTTTAACATATAGTAGTAGTAGTACTTTCATCAATCTAACATAATATCTTTTAATAAACTAAGTCTATCAGCTTCTCTCATTTAAAATAGTGTAATATTTTGATGTTTATTAAACTTAGGGTTACATTTTTAAAAAGATAAAAATATCTTGATGAAATGATCAGGTTAATCTGTGTTGGAAAAATTAAAAAGAAATATGTTAAGGATGGTGTAGAAGTATTTCTTAAAAGATTACAAAAATATAACAGGTGCGAATATATTGAAACTAATACTCTTAAAGAATATAACGGATTCAGTATCGCTTTAGATGTTGAAGGAAAACAGATCTCATCTGAAAAATTTGCTGAATTAATTAAAAAGATTGATTTTGATTATAAAAATATAAATTTCTATATAGGTGGGGCAGAAGGTTTAGAGAAAGAGTTCTTAGAGACTTGTGATATGAAAATTTCATTATCTAAGATGACTTTTCCAAATGAATTGGTCAGAGTTATATTTTTAGAACAGTTATACCGGGCATTTACAATTAATAATAATGAACCATACCATAAATATTAATCTACTTTTTCTGCAACAATACTTCTTAACATATGACTTACAACTTTGACAGAAATCTTTTCATTCAAAGGTAATCTCCCTTTAATCCCAATAACTAATGGGTAAGTCCCAATCTGTCTACAAAATGTAGTTTTACCATCATACATCTCAGTATAAACATCTGTTAGAATTGTCCCTACTGGTACTAATTTTTGTAACAACGGATAATCAATGTTTTGTCTAATATCATTACGCCATTTCCAATAATATTTTTTATTTTTTTTAAGAAACTTATTACCACACTTTTTTTCAAGCATAGTGTTTGGAAGAACTGCCACTTGTCTAATATTAATTCTCCTTAATAATAAATTGTTATCAACTACTTTATTTAATGCGATCATATTTTCTTTATGGGTTTGTTTAGATTCACTGCATAAACCAAAAATGATGTTAATACCAGGTAAAAATTTGTGTAAACCGTTATCACCACGTTCGTTACCATGCTTATTAATAATCTCAATGGCCTTCATTGCAATTATTGGAGCAGTATTAAGAGTGTTCTCCTTGACAACTACTGGGTCAAAACTTTCTACGCCAAAAGCAGCTATATTACCAGGGGTACAATATTTAACAATTGCTTTAGTAATATCCTCACCACCTTTTGCAACAACAGAATTAGGATTAACGTTATCAATATGTAAAACTTCAATCTCTGGACATTTTTCTCTAATTTGTTTTAATAACTCAATCGGTTTGTCACTTGCATAAAAATCTGCTTGTTTTCCTAACCTAAAAAATCTAGCACCATGATCATAATATGCTTTAACTTCTTCCAATACAGATTCCATTGGTCGATTAAGAAAATTACTTTTGATTGGTTCAGTACAAAAACTACATTTACCAATCTTGCAACCTCTGCCAGTTTCAATCTCAATCATTAACCTGTAAGGGATCTGGTTAAGAAGTTCTGCGCCTTGTAAAGAGACCTTATCTAATTGGTCAAATGAAAGACCATAATTTTTAACCTCATCAAAAATTGATAAATCTTCTTTCTCATGAAATTTTCCGCCTTCTAATTGTGTGCCGAAAATCGCTGGACCGGTAAGAACTTTTTTCATTTTAAGATCTTTAATTAAAGGTATTACCTCCCTCAAAGTGCCTGGGAGTGCAGTTAAATATTTCCCTGGAACATATACACCCACAATTGTAAATAAGGTTTCAGTATTACTTAGAACTTCTTCAGCTTTATTATTGGTTAAATTATAAATTTTGATATTAGTTTTATCTTTTTCAGTAACTTCTTTTATTTTGTTATTATAGATTTTCCATAATCTTAAATCGTCAATTGTCAAATATTTTACTTCGTGGCCTTGACTTTTTAATAAAGCGTAGAGATACCTTGGATAAGTTCCCAAATATGGAGGTACACCTAGGCCAGAAGCTTCATCAGTGTAACAATCGAGGATTGTATAGTTCATAAGAATAAGATAATGGATGTTTTTTATAAGTGTTATTGGGAGATTAAGTAAAGACCCATATCTGTTTTCACTTTATTACCTCCGGAATAACCGATATGTTGCAAATCTAAACCATTATTTTCTGACCATTCTCTTAAGAAGTCTACTTGTTGATCATCTCTGTCAAAATGATTTCTATATCTCTTTTGTGCTAACCCGTTCTTTTTCAATGTTAAAGCAATTAAACCATTTTCATTGAGACGTTCATAAGCTAGATCTAATTGTCTAACGCTTGTTGGTGCTAAGAATCCTAACCAATCTAAGAAGATCAAATCAAATTGTTTGTCTGTTTCCGTCAACGAATCTTCTGCTTCATTCTTTTGGATTTCTAACCTGCTTAATGAAGAACCGTTAAGGTATTGATCTAACGATTTAATACCTTTAATCTGGTTCATTAATTCGTAAGCTCTTTGATCTCTTTCAACAACTAAAGAATTGGAAGCATCAATGTGTAGATATTTAGCAAATTCGAAATAACTGCCGAAACTTGGTCCTTCCAAACCGAAATAAGAGATTGATTGGTCCCCGAAATGATGGTAAGCTTGCATAGATAATATCTCTCTAGCTACATCTTTTTCACCGATAGTGAAACCGAAAAACCCTTTGTCAGAGAAATCTAAACCGTGGTCTGTTAACGAAGCTCTAATCTGGTGTGCACTGTATTTCCCTTCAAAACGGTCTTTTCTTAAATGTAAATACTGCTCATCTAATGATGCTTTGATTGCTTTTTTATGATCTCTTAATTTTGAGAAATCTTTGTCGTGTTTTATCAAATCTAGCACTGCAGATGAAGGAGAATTTCCGTAAGTTTGTATCATCCCACCTAAAGTTGTGTCCCAATCATTGATAGGTTTTTTCTTGAAATTGTCCACTATCAAATCTGACAATATCTCTTTAAAACCTTCTTTAGTACGGTAATCTACTCCTTTCTCAGATGCTAAGACTT
>CAYMTF010000060.1:0-5258 GCA_964393295.1 uncultured Methanosarcinales archaeon
ATATAATTTGTCTGTATCTATTTGTACGGCATTAATTGTGCTGGCATCGTACCACATTTCTAGTTCTGTGATTGGTGTATATTTGTCATTGATATCTGAACGTAATACTTCAGGCATTTCTATCCATTTTGTTTTATCTAATGGAAATGCTTCTATTTAAAAAGATTTTGATTAGGTTAAAGTTAGCTTTAGGCACCACTGATCAGTAGAAACATTTAAATAACCAGCTTATTTTTAAGTTTTAGGATGGGAGAGAACGAATATTCAATAGGTGATAAGAAACTTTTAATTATGCCTTATTTTAGGAGAGATGATTTGGTAATATCTAAGTTTGATAGAAAAAAGTTAAATTCATCTAATTTATCATATGATGATCAAAAAGATTTTGATAATTTTTTAGGGCATGGATATTGCGCAATAGCTTATAGTTTTGATATTAGAGGGAATCAGGATAATTTTAGACTAAATTTAACAGATTTTGAGAGTAATTTGTTAGAAGGGATTTGTTCTGTCAACGGTTTAAACAATGAAGAATCAAGTGAAGTTAGAGAACTTTTAAATTTAACTTTAAATAATTTAATAAACAACGATTTAAATTATCAAATTGTTTCTGAAAAAATGGAAGTAAAAAAAGAAAAAAGTAATATTTTTTCTTTTAATTTTTTTAGAAAATATAAACAGTCAGATTAGACCATTCTACCTCTACCTAGACTTCTCATTTGTCTTTCAAAAGCGGCCTGTCTATCCTTCATTTTATTAATTGCTCTTCTTCCATGACCTGTATGAACTTTTTTATTACCAAAGGTTGGCATATTTCCTTGGGCTAATTTTATTTTATCTTTTAATTTACCTGTGTATTTTAATAATTGTTGAACAAATCTATCATTTCTTCTAATGTGATTATCCATCTTTCTAACAGTGGATTTGATATCTCTAATCTTAGCTCTCATTCCAGCTTCATTATTGATTTCATTTTTTAAGAGTTTATTAATAGTATTTTCTCTTACAATCATTTCATCAAATGATTCTTTCAAATCTAAACTTGCTTCTTTAGTCTGTTCTTTTGACATTTTATGTCCATTATTCATAATTCCAACATATAATCTATTAATTTTTTTTTCTTCTAATTGGATTCCTGCAAAAAAATTTGTTAAATCTTGAAATATCGCTTTAATATCTCTAATGTCGTCACTAAGGTCGTCCATTTCATTTTGGATAACTTGAAATTCTGCTTGTTGTCTTAAAGTATTTTCTTTAAAATGTTCTTCCGGATTTTCTTTTTTGAATGCTCTTGCAAATAGTCCCATTTTTTTTAACCTCTTTTAATTATTTTGATGTATTTTTAAATGGTATAGGATTGATCTTAATATAACTTTTGTTTGGCACGAGTCTAGAAGTCAACACTCTCAAGGGGTAACATTTAAATAAAAAAGACAATTTTATATATAAAATGGGAAAATTAATCTATTTTGAAGATTTTTTATCAAATAAAAGGAAGGATGACCAGTCTTTTTCTAATAAGAATTCTTCAATGATTTCAGATCTTAAATTAATGCACAAAAGAGTTTTTAACCCTAGTAATAATCTTGCAGAGAATGAATATTATGATTCTGGTTATTCTATAGATGAATTAAGAACTTTAGCTAACCCATATGATTTAGTTCTGGGAGATAGGTTTACTGAGGACTATTTTTTTGATCGTGCAGGTAAAGTTGATTTAGGTAATCTATCTGAATTTTCTTGTGATTTTTTTAAGTATTTTATAGGTCAAAGTTATTTTGATAAATCAGAAATAGAAGATATTGAGATCCCAGAAATAAAGTCACCTGATTATCTTATTAATGGAGATATTTATATCCGTGGATTTAGTCCAGTTGCATTAATTGGTTGTTTAGATTCAATGAAAGAGGATGATTTTTCGCCAACACATGGTTTAAAATACAATTTAAATTATTCTTTATACTCAGGGTTATTGCCTCCATCTATTTTTAATTCAATCATTGATAGTTTTTCAGATTATTTTGAATTGAAAAAACAAGCAGATATGTTCTCTAAATTATTTACAGCAACAGACCAGAATTCATATAGTGAATTTAATGATTCTGATTTGAATGATGAGATTGGAAATTTAATTTTTTTGAATAGAAATTTAAAAATAAATAAAAAATAATTTTATGCTGCTTCTGATGCTAAAGATCTGATAGATCTTTCTAATTTCCTGGCTTTATTTTTTTCTAGTAAATTAATTCCTATTTCATCAAACATCTTTATTTCATCATTTAAATGTGTTAAAGCCATTAGAATTGAAGCTAGTTCTAAATCAATATTTTTTCTAATGTCTTCAATCTCTTTTTTATGATTTTCCTCTCTAATCATTGAGATCGAACTAAAGGTTGTTTTTTCAATAGATTTATTAAGTTCTTGCCAGAAATTTGTTATGTTTGCAGAGATTGAAGAATCAAATTTATTTGCTTGTTTAGCAGCTTGGATTGTTGCAAGTAATTTTCTTGCCTCTGCTAATTCCTTCTCTAACTGAGTTTCTTCTTCTTTTTTCCCACGGATCCCTTTGCTAATCCTAGGATGATCTACAGTGTATTTCAAAGCTAATTTTTCCGCATTTATGGAAACTTCTAACCTTGAGATCAAATTGTTTAATTCATTTATTTGCATGTCTATAAATTGTTTAACTTTATTCATCTCTCCAGTTAATGCTCTTCCTTTTTTCCAAGTAGCAAGGTCATCTAAGGTTTCTTGCCAATCTCTTTTCATTGTCTTAATGGTGGCAGCGGTTAATTGTCCTAATTTAGCTAATTGATTAATTACTTTCTCATTAACTGCTATGTCTTCAGACATATTAACTAGGTCTCTTTCGATTTGTTTAATCGATGGTGCCCTATTGTAATAGTGTCTAACGGCTGCTTGGAGTTGTACTCCTTCAGAATTTAACTTGTTCTTAAAATTTTTCTGAATATCAAAAAGATTATTTATTAGTTTAGCATCAAGTTTTTGTGCTTTTACTAAAGGGACTCTTCTTTCTTTTTGCATTACTCTCATGGTTTTTTTTAAAAAATCAAACATTTTTTCACCTTCCTTTTTTTGTTTTAAATAAATTTTATTTGAGTAAGATTTATCTATTAATATAGTTTTTGGTGTTTACATGGAAATATATCAACCAGCTGAGGATTCATATTTGTTACAAAAACATGTAAAGGTATTATCAAACGGCAGAGTATTAGATTTGGGAACTGGATCTGGGATCCAAACATTATCACTAATTGGCAAACCAGAAGTGAAAGAGATTTTTGCAATAGATATTAATGAAAGTGCAATTAAAGAATTAAAAGAAAAAACTAAACTTAATAAAAAAGTAAGAGTCATAAAAAGTGACCTTTTCTCTGAACTTGACAAAAAGTTTGACACAATAATATTTAATGCCCCATATCTACCACAAGATTTTATTGAAGGGGAACCTATAGTTGATCCTGCACTATATGGTGGCAAACATGGGTGGGAGATTTTAGAGAGATTCTTTTTAGAATTAGGTAATTACTTGGAATATGGTGGGTCTGCAATAGTTTTATTCTCCTCACATACTAATAAGAAGAAAACTGATGAGTTCATAGAAAAAAACATGTTTTCTTTCAATGTCCTTGAGCAGAAAAATGTAGGGATGCTAGAAACTTTGTATGTTTATCAAATTACGCGTAGTCAAGTTTGTAACTCCTTACTTTCTCGTGGAGTAAAAGGGATCTCTTACCTGGCTAAAGGGAGCAGGGGGATGGTGTTTAAGGCTAAGTGGAATAGTAATGAATTTGTTAAAACACACCTTGTTAATAAGCAAATGATAGATGTAGTAATTAAGGTTAAACTTCAAGAGAGTAAAGCAGATAATAGGATCAGAAATGAAGTTTATTGGTTGAGAAAGTCGAATAAAATTGGTATTGGACCAAAATTATTGTTTAATCAAGAGGATTATTTTTTAATGGAATTCATAGATGGGGTATTCTTGCCTGATTTTCTTGAAAAGAATAGTGGTGAGAACGAGAAAATTATTCCTGTTTTGAGAGATATAATATCACAATGTAGGCAATTAGACTTGTTAAAAGTTTCAAAAGAAGAATTTATTAGACCATTAAAAAATGTTATTGTCACCTCTGATCCTTTAAGTGGTGATCAAGCTGTTCTTTTGGATTTTGAAAGATGTCATAATGATCCAGAACCTTCAAATGTGACTCAGTTTTGTAGTTTCTTGGGGAATCATGGTTATGTTGATAAAAGTAAGGTCATTGAATTGTCTCAAAATTATAAACAGACTTATTCTCAAGAAGATTTTGATAATTTAATGAACTTGTTGTAGTTTTTAATAAAATTCAATCTTTTTATTAATATAAATTCCTTTTTTTAATTCTACTGGGCGCCAAGTGTCTTGTACCAATTCTGCTTTCAACCAATCAGCTAGCGCTTCTGGGTTTCCAATAGTTGCAGAAAGGCCTATGATTTGGGGAGAGATTAACCTTTTTAAAATTGTTAAGACAATCTCTAATGTTGGCCCTCTACTATTGTCATTAAGAAGGTGGATCTCATCAATCACTATTAGTTTAATATCAGATAACCAATCAACTTTGTGCCTTATTAATGAATCCAACTTTTCTGTTGTTAAGACTAAGAGGTCATATTTTGAGAGGTATTTTGATTCTGAATCCATGTCTCCAGTAGAATAACCAACTTGAAATTTTGTATCTTTCAAAAGTGCTTGAAATTCTTTGAACTTTTCGTTTGCTAAAGATCTCAATGGAACAAGATAAATTGATTTACCTTTGCTCAATTTATTTGTTATTGCCATGGAGGCAACCAATGTTTTTCCTGAAGCAGTAGGTGCACAGATTAATTGTGATTTACCTTCTAAAAGGCCAGCTTTGAATGCTTTGTTTTGAATAGGTGTCAGTTCTGGAAATTTACGGTAATGTTTTTTGAAAAATTCAGGGAGTGGGAGCGAGTTTATTGTAGTCATCGTATCTCTTTTGAGCTCATTATTTTTATTAATTTTCCTTATCTAGAACTTAGTTCCATTGTCATTCTATTGTGACGAACTCTCAAAAGGGCGAAATTTGAGTCAATTAGCAGTTGGTTGGTCTGCCCCCCACGTGACACATACGCTATTTGCGAAAAGCTTATAAACAAAATTGTGTGTTTCTAGATACATCAAGCTACAACTACGCTAGATTATCGTCGATAAAAACGATAAATTTTTTTCAATT